>CAZOIG010000369.1:0-6277 GCA_964579235.1 uncultured Gammaproteobacteria bacterium | reverse complement strand
GCATTGTTACCGCCGCTTTCACTTAGACTTCGGCCCCGCTCGGCCCCGCGTTCGATACTGATTACGGATCAATGCCGATCACCTCACACGGTACTTTTCTTTACACATTAGATAACGACGACGCATCGGTTCAGGCCCTGCGGGCAAATCAAAACCTCACTGAAACGATTACGTACACCATTGAAGACGCGGATGAGGATCAAGCTATGGCGTCTCAAACGATTACCATTCAAGGCGTCGATGAACCTCCCGTTCTCAGCATTCCTAATGAGGGGACTGCGCCCGCAGGCGCAGACTTACCAGTAGTTGAAAACGCGACTGTGCAAGGCTCGTTCGGGATCAATGCCGAGTCTGGCCTTAAAACCAGTGGCACCGCTTTGCAGCTAGTCGATGAGGCTGGAGACACCCTGCAACTCAGTTTCTCAGCGCTTCAAGCCCTTGCCTCTGTCAATCAAACCTTAGTCGGCGCAGACGGCACCCTAAGACTCAATGGCTATAGCTCAAGCTTGGACACTACTACGATCAACTACGTCTTTGACCCTAAAGGAACGCAGCGAGATCATTCAGCAGGTGATTTATCTGTCATTCAACAGTTCACAATTACGGCTATTGACGAGCAAGACATTTCTACCCCCACTAGAGTTTTGGATATCCTCATTACGGATACTGCACCCACAGCGGCATTGGATACCAATTCAATCACCGAAGGATTCAGCGTAAATGTAGTCGTCGGTGATGTAACGACCAATGACACTCAAGGGTCTGACACTTCAATATCCGTAGTCGGTATTGATTTTAATGGCAGCAAAACGGTAGGAACTCCGTTTGCAAGCGACTATGGCACTCTTGATTTAAACTCAGATGGCACATATACCTATACTTTGGACAACGGTAATACAGCCGTAAATAATTTGAATAATGGCCAAAGCTTAGAAGAAATGTTCACCTATACCATAGAGGACACGGATGGAGACGACAGCTCGTCTACTCTAATAGTCACGATAAACGGCGGTATCGATGACGATTAGCAAACCGGTTTGATAACATCCCGAACTCGGTAGCAACTGCACATGGAAACCGACTCCTCCAACCCGCTTAACGATGCGCTAGCTCAACAAAATTTTGAGTTGGCGCTAGAACTCTGCGAAAGCAATATTGCAAACGGTGACCAAAGCAGTCAGCTCGCGGCGCTACGCGGCTGGTGCTTATACAAGATAGGCAGGCTCAAAGACGCGGAAACAGCGCTCGTTGCCGCCTTCAACCGCGATTCAAAAAACCACTATGTTGCTAGCACGGTAATCTCGTTTTATATGGAACGAGGTCAGTACGAGCAGGTCATCACGCTTACTCAATACTGCGTCGGCTTACACGCCGATGACAGACTGATGTGGCACCGCTTAGGCACTGCCCAATTTATGCTGGGTGACTTAGCTGGCTCCACCATTGCGTTTCGGCGCAGCCTAGAAGTGGAGTACAGCAATGCCACCGCATTCGCCTTAAGCCAACCACTATTGTGCCAAGGTCAATACGCCGAGGGCTTTAAGCTCTACGAGCACCGCTTTGATTCGTATACCAAACTCAACTGGCCACAAAGCGAACGCATGCCTATGCCGCAGTGGCAGGGTGAACCGCTAAAAGACAGGTCAATTTTGGTATGGAGTGAGCAAGGTTTTGGCGACTGCATTCAGTTTGGCCGCCTAATAACCACCTTAGCCGAACAAGGCGCAACAGTTGATCTAATGCTACCCAATAATCACGCGAGCCTCGCGCCGATACTTGAAAGCATAAAGGGCTTGAGTAAGATTCAGATCATTTCCAAGCGCGAGGTAGTGCTGACAAAAGCCTATGACTTCCATAGCCCGTTGATGAGCTTAATGCGCGGCCTCAACCTAGAGCCAGAGCGTATTCCGCGTGTTGAGTTCCCTTATATTCATGTAAAGCCCGAAGCAACACAGGCCAACGCTTTGCTGCCGTCAAAACTCGCTGAATTAAATCAAACTAAAACGTTGAAGGTAGGTCTAGTTTGGAGCACCGCTTTAAAAGCCAGCTTCATGGAGAACGACTACTTACACTTCCTGCAGAAGGAACGAAAAAGCCTTACCCCAGACGAGATACAGCCGGTTTTAGAAATGGGTAAAGACTATAGCTTTTACTCACTTCACACAGAAAAATCCCCTGCCCTTGAGCGAACACTTGAAGCCCACGCGATTGATGATTTAGCGCCCTGTATCAAGAGCTTTGCCGACACCGCAGCTTTGATCAATTCGATGGATTTAGTGATCAGCATCGACACCTCGGTAGCTCACCTAGCCGGCGCGCTAAACAAACCAGTCATCAACCTTCTACCCTTCGCCGCGGATTGGCGCTGGCAGAATAACCGTGAAGACACACCATGGTACCCAAGCATGCGATTACTAAGGCAGCACTTCAGGGGTGATTGGAGCGGCGTTGTGAAACGTCTCGAGGACTTATTGCCTACGCTGTCGACGCGGTATACGGAGACTGGTGAGGTTTTCTTTTAGTTGGCGTTAGTAACGAGCCACCTTGTATTCAGCCTTCGCCGGAATCCCCTCCTCTAGCCCAGTTTGAACTCCCCCCGCGGGGGCAGTCCTCGGATATGCAAAATCGCTCCTGGTGATATTGTCGAACCGTGGTTCTCTTCATGTTTACTTACACACCAAACATAAAAAAACCCCGCCTTTAGCGAGGTTTTTTTATGTTTGGCGCGCATGGAAGGATTCGAACCTCCGACCGCCTGGTTCGTAGCCAGGTACTCTATCCAGCTGAGCTACATGCGCGTGTCTTTTCTAAATCTGTCTGTTGGCTTGATGAGCTTCATCTTACCAATCCTCGAGTACCAACGGTACTCTGTTCTTTGACGCGCCGATTGTTCAAAACATTCAGACGATTGTCAAAAGTACTTGCGGAGCGCAATGTAATGAAACTGCACCTAAATCGCAAGCGTTTACGCTTATTTTTATCGGCTTTTATTCAAAACCGATAAAAATGGCGGAGAAGGAGGGATTCGAACCCTCGATAGAGCTATAAACCCTATACTCCCTTAGCAGGGGAGCGCCTTCAGCCACTCGGCCACTTCTCCGTTTAATTTTCTACTGCAAACTTACTGCAATTATTCAGAAGCTAAACGTTGCCGCTTGAATCTTCGTCGCTGAAGTAATCCACGCCACGATAATCGTGGTCGCTGTCGTACGACTCTTTTTCAAACCCGACTTTTTGCGCTTCGTCAGACTCTTCACCCTCGCTGCTAAGCTGTTCGGTTGAATCTGCGGCTTGAGGCGCATCGTCTTCTTCAATAATTTTTTGGTAAATTTCCTCTCGATGTACGGGGACATCGCGGGGAGCGTTAATACCAATTCGTACCTGATTACCTTTTATACCCAGCACGGTAACTTGAATATCGTCACCAATATTGAGTGTTTCGTTTATTCGACGAGTTAAAATTAACATCAGGTTCTCCTAACACTTAGACTCGGTCTGTACGCCAAGAGCCTCTAGCTCTATTGAGTGCAGAACACTAACCGTACAAACGCAGTCAAACATCCCTGCAGTAAGTTGGCGTATTATAGGGAACTGGATTCAGAATTCCAGCATTAGATGCCTTCTGCGTCACTAAAAATCGCAATAAATTTACTCTGTTGAGCTAAAACTTATGCAGCTCGAAAGCACGGTGCAATGATTGCACAGCTAGGTCGTGTTGGGAGTCCTCAATTATTACCGAAACCTTAATTTCTGAGGTCGAGATCATTAAGATATTGATGTCATTTTCAGCCAGCGTTCGGAACATCAGATCGGCCACGCCAGTGTGTGAGCGCATCCCTACTCCAACAATCGAAATCTTGGCGATCTGTTCGTCCGCCCGCGTGTCTTTTGCACCGAGATCGATCACTAGCTGGTCCAATATGTCACTGCACGCTTTGAAGTCAGCTTTGGGTACCGTAAAGGTTAAATCTGTAAAACCCTTTTGCGAGGCGTTTTGAATGATCACGTCTACATTGATGTGCGCCGCCGCGATCGGGCCTAAAACCTTATGCGCAACGCCCGGCTGATCAGGAATCCCGCGAATCGTTAATTTGGCTTCGTCGCGCTGCGACGCGATACCAGAAATCATTGGTGCTTCCATTGGATCACCCTCTTGTTCGTAATGAATCAATGTGCCCTCGCCCTCTTCAAATGACGACAGCACACGCAGTGGTACTTTGTATTTATTAGCAAATTCGACCGAGCGCGTTTGCAGAACCTTAGCGCCCAGACTTGCCATCTCGAGCATTTCTTCGGCGGTAATACGATCTAGTCTTCGCGCTTCGGGCACAACTCTTGGGTCTGTGGTGTAAATGCCGTCTACGTCGGTGTAAATTCGGCATTCGTCGGCTTCAATCGCAGCCGCCAATGCAACGGCGGTCGTATCTGAACCACCACGCCCCAGCGTGGTTATCTCGCCTTTATTATTACTACCCTGAAACCCGGCCACGACAACTACTGTGTCATCGTCTAGATCATCGACAATGCGTTGGCCGTCGATGTCCACGATTCGTGCTTTAGAGTACACGTCGTCGGTGCGAATGCTGACTTGTGAGCCTGTGTAAGACTTGGCCTTTACGCCCAGCTCATGCAGTGCCATAGCGAGTAAGGCTATCGTCACCTGTTCGCCTGTAGAGATGAGGACGTCCATTTCGCGTGGGCTTGGAGATTCAGACAAATCATGCGCTAACGCGATCAGACGATTAGTCTCACCGCTCATTGCCGAGACCACGACGACCAATCGCTCGCCAAGCTGGCGCTTACGCTTCAAGTGCGCGGCAACCGCCTTAATGCGCTCAACCGAGCCCACCGACGTACCGCCAAATTTTTCCACGATGGTGGGCATCAGCAGCCTCTCACAATCAAAAGAATTTTAGAGGGCGCAGATCCAAGCGAGTCAATACGCACCCTTAGCTGCGCGCCATCATGAGCGCATGATTCAAAGATAAAACCAAACATAACGCTAGCTTTGTTGCTCAACCCAAGCGGCCACAGCCGCTAGGCAAGTCTCTAAATCTGCAGCTGACGGTACACCGCCCTCGGCCATATCTGGGCGTCCACCACCACGGCCGCCAACCAATCCGGTTAGGTGTTGAATAAGCTTACCGGCTTGCAGTTGTTTGGTGAGCCCTTTAGATACACCGGCGATTAACTTCGGCTTGCCATCCACCTCTGCCGCCAACACCACTACTCCGCGTTCATGTTTATCTTTGAACTGATCAATGGTCTCGCGCAATAAGTCTTTGTCAGCGCCTTCAAGCTTGGTAGCAAGCACCGAAATATCGCCTACAGTTACCGTAGACTGCGCTAAATCAGCGCCACCTTGCCCACTGGTCAAGAGCTTTTGTAATTGCTTCTTATCGGCTTCCAGCGACTTCACAGAATCAAGTACTTGACCAATGCGTTCTACCAACTTAACCGGCGATGTTTTCAGCGCATCGGCAGCCTCTCTGACGAGTTGCTGTTGTTCATTAACCCAATTAAACGCGCCCTCTTGCGTTACAGCTTCCAAACGACGAACACCAGCGGCAATGCCTGATTCGGCAATGATTTTGAACAGACCGATCTCCGACGTGTTGCCAACATGTGTACCACCGCAAAGCTCTAAGGAGTAATCACCCATTGAGATAACCCGAACTTCATCACCGTACTTTTCATCAAATAGAGCTTCAGCGCCCGCCGCTTTTGCTTCTGCAATGGGCATGTGCGCGGAGCTAACAGGTAGCTTTAAGAAAATGGTTTGATTTACCTTTCGCTCGACCTCAGCAATTTGCTCCGCAGTTACGGGCCCGTCGTTCGAGAAATCAAAGCGTAGCCGGTCAGGATTGACCATAGAACCCCGTTGTTGCACATGCTCGCCCAACACTTCTTTAAGCGCTGCATGCATTAGGTGGGTAGCCGAGTGGTTTGCCGCGGTCGCAAAACGTGCAACCGAGTTCACTTCAACCGAAACCTCATCTCCTGCCGACAAACTACCTTTTTCATACTGACCAAAGTGAAGAAATGCGCCATTCGGTAATTTGCGACAATCATCAACCAGCAGTCTCGCGTTTTGCGAGCTGATAGTGCCGCGATCTCCAACTTGGCCCCCGCCCTCTGCGTAGAACGGCGTTCGATCTAAAGCAACCGCGACTCGACCTTCTTCGAGCTCTGTTAATGCCAACACTTTGGCATTGCCACTTAAGTCTTTGTAACCGATAAATTCTGTGGGTTGGTCTACTTCGATCTTAATTTCATC
>CAZOIG010000368.1:0-2626 GCA_964579235.1 uncultured Gammaproteobacteria bacterium | reverse complement strand
TTGGTAGTCTTTTTGAGCCAGTGCAAGCATACCGAGGAGATAGGCTCGCGCAAACCTGAGCTCTACCGCGCTGTGCTCGAATCGTTCTGGCTGTGATTCCAAAAGTTCAGCGGCTGGGATCGCTTGATTCAGGCTGAGTCGTAAAAGGCTCGAATAGAGTGTCAGCGCCGTGTTTTGATCTTTCACAGCTTCGGCAAAGCTTAAGTCTGCGGTGTCGCTCGCTAAGGATTCACTCAAATAGTCCAATTGGGCTGTTAATAGAGCAAGAGTTGACTCAGGACTGGTCTCCAAATTCGAGTTAGCTTTTGCCAAAACTAGGTCTGTTTCGCAATATTTGATTTTCTCCGAATCGATGACCGGCTTAACCTCGCCTAGCAAGGTGTACTCCGACGTGGTGCTAAAGAGTCTAAGCTCAGCAATACTGTAAGCACCGTGTCTAACGAGGATGAATGCCGCATCGTATTCCCCTTCTAGCCCTAATTGTTGCGCCGCATTTAGGCTTAGACCCGCAATGCGTTCGTGTTCACGGATCAATACGAGCGAGTTTGACCATTGTTGTGCAATAGAGACGGCTTGAGTGATGCAGTCAGCGATGCCCAACCACGGCTTTCCGCTAATTATTTTATTCGGTAACGCAGTGGATTCGTCGATCGATTTTTGGATTTCGCTTTCCAGCTGTTCCCCAAGTGTATTGAAAACTACAAAACCAGAAGCATAGACCTGGTTTTCGGCAATCGTTCGAGTCAGCAGCTCTTGGTCTAGAATGGCAATCAGCAAAATACAAGGTTTGGTCATGGCAAGGGGTCCCTAGGTTTTTGATTTATGCTTAGTTGCGAGTCGGAGCTTTGAAACAGAATGATTTAGGCTTAGAGAAGCGCTGCGGTGCGAATAATAGCTTAGCCGCGCCGCTTCAGTCGAAAAAAACTTTACAGCTGGAGTTCAGTGCAGTTAATTGGCCTGCTTAGACCAATAAGTGTTCTTGTAAATCATGTAATCATCGAGTATCTTTGGGACATATGTCTTGAAAGTTGGAATCACTCATTGTGTTCATTTTCTAGGGCTTATTGGGTATCAATAAATCTGGGCTGAAGCTTCTTATTAGTACTATTTGATAGTATTAGTAATACGAGCGAATTCTCCCACGCATTATCCCCATTTATTCGTAATTAATTTAAACAGAAGAGATAAGTAGAGATATAGATATGAGTGATCGTAAAGACAAGAAAGATTTAGAGGCAATCGAAAACGCATCGACTGAAACCGCTAACTCTGCTGACCGCCGCAAAGCCGTCAAAAACATTTTGGCAGGCAGTACGCTTGCTGCCGGCGCGGCTACGACTGGCACATGGGTTAAGCCCGCAGTTGATGCCGTAATGACGCCTGCACACGCGCAAACATCTGTTGTAGTGGTTCTAGCGGGTAATGCGACTTTTTCTGCTGTTGGCCCTCGCGTTGCTACTGAGCGCTCGAGCAGTGTCTTGGATATTTTCATGGACTCGGCTCATGCTGGCCCAGCTGCTCCTAATTTTGACGGTGCTTGTGTCTCGATTTCCTTGAACGGAACGGCTGGTACTTTCCTGCTGACAGCTACGTTTTTCGACAGTACACCTGACTACACTCTATCGGGAGGCATTGATTCTATGGGTAGTATTAGTGGATCAGATAGTGTCATTTCATTGTCTGGTAGTGTGAACGACGTTAACAACATTACCTTAGCTAGAGGCACAGTGACTGACCTTGGTTCAGGCGCAAGGTTTACTTTTACGCTAACAGACCAAGCAGCACAATGTACTCCGCTTGCGCCACAGCCTACGACTACAACGGGCTCTCCGACGACAGCGTATCCGACAACGACTACACCTTTCTTAACCACAACAGGGTATTCAACGACTACGACGTCTACAACTATAATGACTACGCCTATAATGACTACTCCAATGACTACTCCAATGACTACGTCGCCTACAACCATGCCCATGACTACAACTGTCGAGTAGCAAGTAGGAAAGTGGTTGCATACTTATCGAAATAAACTTACTGATAATGGTTATCATCGCATTAGCTCTTAAAAAAGCTCTTTGTTGAGAGCTGAGGAAAGCTAAGTTGCATAAAAAGGCTACCATTAGGTAGCCTTTTTTAATGTTTACTCGAACACTATTACTCTTGCTGGTTTGAGTTTTGGTTCATTCACTGAGTCCCTAATCCATGCGCATTGCAACGATTCACATTCAAAACGCTTCAGCAACTGAGTTATTGGTCTCTTTGTTGCAAAGTGACCCTGCTGCCTCTAGCTCAGAAGCTACTCGTATCTCTAGTCAAGATTCACTGTTTAGGACATTGAATGATCAAGACTCTATCGAGTTTGTTGTATTAGTTCCGTTGGGCTTTGAGGTGTATCGCAACCCTCTTGCCAACGTTAACTCAGAACGTGTTGAGCCAAACTGGGTTCGTCTAGTCAATTCAATTGGTTTACAGACAATCAAGCCGGTATTGCTTGCAAAGACCGAGCTATTATCGCGCCTAAAGAGTAGTACACTTTTTGAGGTTTTAGAGCAACAATTGCTGCAAGACTATCAAGGTGGTGAGCTAGCTCAGTTTGCACTACGAGCTTTGAGTCATCCAGAGG
>CAZOIG010000367.1:0-3412 GCA_964579235.1 uncultured Gammaproteobacteria bacterium | reverse complement strand
CGATGATATCCTCGGCGCCGGCCTTTTTCAGCTCCTCCTTGAAAGTCGTACCCACAGAAACCGAATCGAAAACCGCATCCACGGCAACGCCCGCCAGCCGCGCACGTTCGTGAAGGGGCACGCCAAGCTTTTCATAGGTCTCGAGCAGCTTGGGGTCTACTTGATCCAAACTATCCAGCTGGGGCAGTGCCTTCGGCGCGGAGTAATAAGATATCTCTTGAAAGTCTATCTTGGGGTAATCAACATGCGCCCAATTAGGCTCTTTCATCTTCTGCCACTTGCGGAAAGCTTTGAGCCTAAAGTCCAGCATGAATTCAGGCTCGCCTTTGCGCTCGGACAGCCTGCGAATCACGTCTTCATCCAAGCCAGGCGCAAACGTATCTGAGTCAATATCGGTAATAAAACCTTCTTTGTACTCGCGCTTAACTAGCTGTCGAAGTTCTTGGTTGAGCTCTGGATCTTGCGCCTCAGCTCTTGGGGCAACTGCTTCATTCATAGTTTAAAACCACTGCTTTTCAGAGTTTGTTCGATTAACGAACCATTTCTACGGGTATATTGCCAATCTGCGTCACGTCTTGGCGAGTAGCCAAAACCTGCACTTGTGGGCTTTTCGCTAAGTCATGTAGGCTTTTGCTGTCTAAAAAACCTAATAACTCCGCGCTTAAATTATTCCAAATGTCGTGCGTCAAACACGGGTCTTCGCTGTTGCAATTAGCGCCCGCGCCACAAGCCAAGTTCAAATGCTCACCTGCCGCCAGCAAAATTTGAGCTAGGGATATATCTTGAGCCTCTCTAGCGAGGCGGTAGCCACCCTTCGCACCTCGCACCGAATCAACCAACTCAGCAGCCTTGAGGCTTCTGAATAAGCGCTCTAGATAGGCCATTGACAACTCTTGGCGCTCGGCTATTTCAGCCAGACGCACGTGCTCGACTTTGGCGTGTAAAGCCAAATCGATCATTGCGGTAACCGCGTATCTGCCTTTCGTAGTCAGTTTCATAGTTTGTTGGCATGGATTGTCGTCGCTTAACGTCAACGTCTCAAACGATAATTGTCGAGTCGTGATAACTGAGTGATTAAATCCGACTATTTTGGTCGGGATTCGGATTATAGGCAGGTTTCAGCACCTTTCAAGTGCTTTTAGCGCTAAAACAGGCGCGTTTAGAGAGGGTAGCGAATACAGCTGTCTGCAGAAGGGAAAGCCGGACTGGCCTAAGGAAACTTTCCCTTCAAGCTATCGCGTGGATTATTGGAACGCTAAGTTGTCGACCGGGCGATCGTGCTGGAACTCGATGAACACTTGATAGGCCTGATCGTTTTCATCCTTGAGATTAGAGATGCCACGATAAGACGCCAACTCCTTTGACTCGGTGTAATACTCGATAATCACGGGATCAAGTAAGAACCTCAAAATCGGGTTGGCCGCGTTCATTTCAAAACGAACTTTGCCCGCTTTCTCTAGCACGGTATTGCTGGCGTCGACGCGCTTGAGCTGCAAATACACGACGTCCAACTGACCGGTACTGGCAAAGGGTACTCGTAGCGACTGGCCCTCAATCAGCTCGTCCCAGCGACGGACGATTAAGTCGTCAAAGCCCGCATCGATCACGATGCTCTCAGGGTTTTTGTAAGTAACTTGCTTAGCGCGGCGCTCGTCTTTTTCAATTTTTTCGATCAATAAGCCGTCTTCAGTGCGCTCAACGATCTCCTTGCGGCCAATGTGCGGTTGCTCGAGTTCATAGCGAACCACTTTACCATCACGGTACTCGACCAAACGCTGGCCGATGAGCGAATCCTGAACATCCACATAGCGCGTTTCAAGACGAGCCTTCGTTTCTTCACGCACTGTTAGGTGTTGTTCTGTATAAACTTGCTTTCCTGTCTCGGCATCGTAGACCACGCCAATCAAGCGCTCAACCGATGAACCTGAACCAGCTGCAGTTTGCTCAGTCGTCTCGATGTCTTTCGCTGAACTCTGGTTAACCACGACACCAAAGCAGAGAAGCACCGGCAGCAGTGTACGAGCGCATCGTTGTGCGGTCAGCTCAAACCTTAAAGGTGCATTAATAGCTTTATCTAGCATTTCTGATGTTTGCTAAGTAATAAGTCAGTTGTTTTGAAAGTGTGGAATGAGGCGAGATCAGGAACGATCTAATCCACTAATGGTCTGAAGTGTAAAGGATTGCCCGTGAAACCCGCTTCAATGGATGTGTATAGCCGTTCACAATACTAAACAGTTTGGCATCACTTGGCTCGCGAAAGCTGGTTTGCAAAGGCTGTTTGTGCAGGCTGGGGGCGAAAAAAAACAGCCGCTACATAGCGGCTGTTTTCGGGGCTTTGAAGCGATCCAGTGCAGAGCGAATCAAAGCATACTCTTATTGCTTTCCCGTTTATTTTGGGATGCGGATCTTCTGACCAGGAAAAATTTTGTCTGGATCTTCGATCACTTCGCGGTTAGCTTCAAAAATCTCAGTGTATTTAGCACCATTACCAAGAAACTTAGAGGCAATCGCCCACAGAGTGTCGCCGCTTTGAATTGTGTAGTACTCAACTTCGACCGGAGCTTCAGGCTCAGGAGCGTTCAGACCGTCGCCGTTAACTGAACCAACGCCTTTCATGTTGCCGGCCATAAGGACAACTTTCTCTTTAGCTTCAACCGAGTCGCAAGTGCCGCTAATCGTGCACACTTCGTCATCTAGGCTAACTTCAAGATCCGTTACGCCTGGGTTGTTTGCTTCGATATTTTCTTTGATTTGTTCAGCAGCGTTTGCATCACCAATACCAAATACTTTTTTGCCCATGTCGGCTGCAAAATCAAATAATCCCATTGTGTCTCCTACCTAAATTAAGGTTTTTGAATTGTCAGTAAGTCGCCCAAGAATCGGTGACTCTGTAGTTCCAAGATACACGTTAAGGCTCCCGCATGGCAAGCGGCAACAGCAGCAGTTTGCAAAAAATAACGATTGATTAACTAACGAAAAATTTTGAAGGCGCTAATACTGAGCAGCGCGATCAAGCCAAGCTGCAATGCCGATGTACTCACGACTATTGGCTGAGTAAGGGGTCCGAGCAGGTTGTTATCGACGTACACAGATTGGGTCAGCAACAATGCCAGGCTAACCACCCCGCTGATGACCCATTTAAGCTTGTTTTGCTCAACTTTTTGTTTGGGCTGTGCTTGCACAGGCTCGGTAGGCAGGCCGAAGATGCTTGGTATGGTCAGTTTGCCGCTCATCAAATCCTGTCGAATAACCGGCCACTGTTGTGCCAACTCATCCAATAAAACCTTGGGAGACATTTGGCGCTTCATCCAGTCTTCCAAAAACGGCTTGGCGGTTTCCCACAGATTTAGATCTGGATAGAGTTGACGCCCCAAGCCTTCAATATTCAGCAGTGTTTTGTAAAGCAGTACCA
>CAZOIG010000366.1:0-3698 GCA_964579235.1 uncultured Gammaproteobacteria bacterium | reverse complement strand
GCTCAGCGGCTGTTGTGCTGCTAGCGGTGTCTCCGACTGTTTGCTCATAGTGTAAAAACTAAGAGCTGGATCGAGCGACAGCGCCAGTTGCTTTACGCTAATTGGTTTTTTAAATGCTCGATAAATCAGTGGTTGAATTTGAGTATCTAAGGCGTGAGTAATGTCATCGGCCTCTCCCATGACAATCAAAGACACGCTTGGTTGCGCTAGCTTTATGTCTCGGATCAAGTCGTGCTGTCGCTCTCGTTCAACATCACCAAGATCGAGGATGATTATGGCAGTCTGTGCACCGTGCTCTGAGCTGCGAATAAAGTCGGCATCAGTTTGTGCAACCAGTGCTTTTTTGCTGAGTTGTAGATGCTCTACACCAATTTCTAAGGGGTTGTCTGCTCTGATCTGTTCAAACAAAACGAGATCTTCGGTGACCACGAGTACATGATTTGAATTATTCATTGCTAAGTAAAGACTAGTTTAAGTGGTTGCGCATCGCTTGAGACAAGCGATTAAAAATTAGGCTTAAGGAATCGAGGTCGGTGCTAATGCTATTGGGGTCTGGCACACGTCTCAGATCTCAGTATTGCCGTCTATTTCAATTCTTGTTTTGTACCTTTAAGCTGGCTTGCTTGATGGCGGTCAATTTTCTTTGATAGGTGGACTGCACTATATCGCTGATTATCAAAACAAACAGTACAAAGTAGAAGGTTGTCTTAGTCATTTGGTGTACTTCGTTTCCAAACAGCGTCATGTGCGCTAAATGGCCGCCCTCTGTAATCAACATTACACCAACCAAAAACAGAATAAACAAGCCTAGAACTTCGTACATCCGGTTTTTTTGAATAAAGTCCGATACTGTATCTGCCAACAAAACCATTAGCAGACCTCCAATACAAATGGCGGTAGCCATGATTGCGAACACTTTCGTAATTGCCATTGCGCTGAGAATTGAATCGAAGGAGAAAACAACGTTCATGGTGACGATCCATAAAACCACTTGCCAAATTGGTTTGGCCTTACGCGCGTGACCTTCTACTTCCTCGAGCGTCATCATGTGCAAAATTTCCTTCATGGCTGTATACAAAATAAACGCACCGCCAAATAAAACAATTATCGCGTGGAGGTTAAACGTTGCGGTTATGACGCCATCCCAATTGATCGTCAACATTTCAGATTGGAAGCTGTTAATCATGTTGAGTAACAAAAACAGCAAAACAATGCGCAAAGCTACGGCAATCAAAATGCCCCAAAAGCGGACTCTGGCTTGTGCGTGTTGAGGAGCGCGTTGGCTTTCAAGTGATATGTACAACAAATTATCGAAACCCAGTACCGCTTGCAGCATAACGAGCAGAGCAAGGTCGACGAAATTTCCCAGTGTGAATAGCTCGCTCATAATGCTTTGTCCAAAAGGTTGTTAAGTCTAAAAAGGTAGGCTTTGTCGGTCAATGCCTGGTCTAGGCAATAGCCCAACGACAAGTTTGTCCAGCGTAAAAAGGCACGATGGAATCGCCGTCTGGGAGCGTAATGATTTCAGGAATTACCCAGTCCTTTTCAACTAAGGTGATGGTTTCAGTATTTTCTTCTAAACCATAAAAACGTGGCCCATACACACTTGCAAAGCCTTCAAGTTGAGGCAGAGCGTCCAGATCGTCAAAGATTTGAGCATAAAGCTCGATCGCGCTCCATGCGCTATAGCAACCTGCGCAGCCACACGCCGATTCTTTGTCCGACTTGCGATGCGGGGCTGAATCAGTACCCAAGAAAAATTTTGGTGATCCACTCTTCACCGCTTCTTGCAAGCGCTGCTTGTGGATGTCTCTTTTTAAAATAGGTAAACAGTAATTATGTGGTCGAATGCCCCCAACCAATAAATCATTTCGATCGAGCATCAAGTGTTGCGGCGTGATTGTTGCGGCAACCTGTTCCGAGCAGCTGAGTACGAAATCGACCGCATCTAATGTGGTGATATGCTCGAACACGACTTTAAGCTTCGGTAGCGCCGCCGTCAGGGGCGCAAGATGCTGATCAATGAACGCTTTCTCTCGATCAAAAATATCAATATCGCCGTCGGTCACCTCACCATGAATAAGTAGAGGCATACCCAGTTCCATCATTTTTTCGAAAACCGGGTAGAGCGGCTTTAATCCGGTAACTGCAGCATCAGAGTTAGTTGTTGCACCAGCGGGATAAAGCTTGATGGCAGTGACCCCAGCGTTAACGGCATCGACCACATCTAGTGGTGATGTTTGGTCGGTGAGATAAAGAGTCATTAACGGCAGGAAAGATGAACCTTCTGGGCGCGCGGCAATAATTCTTTGCTGATACGCTAAAGCTTGTGTTGCATTGACCACAGGCGGGACGAGATTGGGCATTACGATAGCGCGGTGAAAGCATCGGGCAGTCGCCGGCACTGTTTCTAGAAGCATTTTTTCATCGCGAAAATGCAAGTGCCAATCGTCTGGTTGTTTAATCGTAATTGAGCGCATATCAAGCCAAGCTTTGAAATCGGGGAGCCAATTATACGAAGTTTTTGTGCGTTCGATTAAACTTTGTCAAAGTTATATCGGGCACGCAGCAAGAGTGCGCCAAAAGCGTCAGCTTTGGTGAGACAATGGTTTCGACTTTGGGCCGCATTCGTTACAATTAGCGATTGCACAGAGCGAAATATTGAGAGCACCGCCATGTCTTGTTATCTATTACATCTGGCCGCTCTCTAACTGCTCCTTGAGTCACCCAACCTAATTGTTTGAAATGGATATACAAATCAGTTTTCCCGATGGCGTCGTTCGCAGTTTTCCTGCGCCCGTTACAGGTTTAGAAATCGCTAACGACATCAGCAGCGGCTTGCGTCGTAACGCCGTGGCGGTGAAAGTGAATGGTGCGCTATGGGACCTCAATAGAGCCATTACGGAAAATGCTGAGATTGAGATTGTGACGCGCGATACTGAAGAAGGCTTGGAAGTACTTCGACATGACGCAGCGCACGTTATGGCCGAGGCGGTCAAGGAATTGTTCCCTGAGACCCAGGTGACGATTGGCCCAGCGATCGATGATGGTTTTTACTACGATTTCGCGCGCGAAGAAGCGTTTACGCCCGATGACTTGCAAACCATCGAAGCTCGCATGAAGGAAATCGTGAAGCGTAATGAAACGATAGAACGTGAAATTTGGGAGCGCGACCAAGCCATCGATTACTTCAAGTCAATCGGTGAGCATTACAAAGCCGAGATCATCTCTGATTTGCCTGAGACAGAAGAACTTTCAGTCTACCGCCAGGGCGACTTTTTGGATTTATGTACCGGCCCACACTTGCCATCAACTGGGGTGCTGCGAGATGGTTTCAAGTTAACTAAATTGGCTGGAGCATATTGGCGAGGAGATTCTAATAATGCTCAATTACAGCGTATTTATGGTACGGCGTGGTCGGACAAAAAACAGCTAAAGGCTTACCTCAAGCGCATGGAAGAAGCGGAAAAGCGTGACCATCGTAAACTAGGTAAAGCGCTTAACTTGTTTCACTTACAAGATGAGGCGCCTGGCAGTGTGTTTTGGCATCCTAAAGGGTGGGCTTTGTATCAGGTGGTTCAGCAATACATGGCTGAGCACCAATATGAGCGCGGTTACAAAGAGATTAAAACGCCGCAGCTAGTTGATTTCTCATTGTGGGAACGATCGGGGCACGCGTCTAAGTTTGGCGACGATAT
>CAZOIG010000365.1:0-1816 GCA_964579235.1 uncultured Gammaproteobacteria bacterium | reverse complement strand
GGCGTTTCGTTTTGAATGGAAGTTTTCACTCGGCTCCGTTGTCGCTTTGATCCACGATATCATCATTACCGTAGGCGTTTTTTCCTTGCTGGGTATGGAGTTCACCATGCCGGTATTAGCAGCACTGATGGCGGTAATTGGCTATTCATTAAACGATACGATTGTAGTCTTTGACCGCATCCGCGAAAATTTCAGACGATTGCGAGACACAGGCACTGAAGAGACGATGAACATTTCGATCAATCAAACCTTGCCGCGCACGATATTAACGTCTCTAACGACGTTGCTCGTGCTGTTCGCGTTGTTTTGGTATGGCGGTGAGGCCCTAACGGGTTTTGCAGTGACTTTGATCATTGGCGTATTAATCGGTACGTACTCGTCGATTTTCGTCGCCAGCCCAACGGTGTTATTCCTTGGGGTGAAGTCAGAAGATTTGATCATCGAAGAAGTTGAGAAAGAGGGCGCTGATCTGCCCTAAACATCAGAACGAAGATTTCCACTATTCTAAAACCTAACCGTTAAACGCATCCGCTGTTTGGAGAAAACAATGTTTTACAAAGCCGACAACATCGAAAAAGTAGATCCAGAATTATGGGCTGCTATTGTTGAGGAAAATCACAGGCAACAAGATCATATTGAATTGATTGCGTCTGAGAACTACGCCAGCGCTGCAGTGATGCAAGCGCAAGGCACAAAGCTGACTAATAAGTACGCCGAAGGTTACCCTGGCAAACGCTATTACGGTGGCTGCGAATACGTAGATGTGGCCGAGGATTTGGCGATTGCTCGTCTTAAACAGTTATTTAATGCTGACTATGCGAATGTGCAGCCACACTCTGGTTCATCTGCAAATACAGCGGTTTATCAAGCAATCTTGGAGCCGGGCGATACCATCCTCGGCATGAGCTTAGATCATGGCGGTCATTTAACTCACGGCGCTAAGATTAACTTTTCTGGGCGCATTTATAATTCGGTTCAGTATGGCTTGGTGGCTGAAACTGGCGAGGTCGATTACGACCAAGTTGAGGCACTTGCGCTTGAACATAAACCAAAAGTGATTGTCGCGGGATTCAGCGCGTATTCGCGCGTCTTGGATTGGCAGCGATTTCGCGACATTGCCGATAAAGTCGGCGCTTACATGATGTGTGATATCGCTCACGTTGCAGGCTTAATTGCGGCTGGTGTCTATCCAAGCCCAGTAAACATCGCTGATGTGTGTACCAGTACCACACATAAAACCTTACGTGGTCCGCGCGGCGGCATCATTCTTGCGAAATCCAATCCAAAGCTTGAGAAGGCCTTAGATTCTCGAGTTTTCCCTGGTTCTCAAGGTGGACCGCTCATGCACGTTATTGCGGCGAAAGCCGTAGCGTTTAAGGAAGCGCTGGACCCGAGCTTTAAAACCTACCAGCAAGCTGTATTGGATAATTCAAGAGCATTAGCACAAGCTCTAAAAGATCGCGGTTATCCTGCGGTATCCGGTGGTACTGATAATCATTTATCGCTCATTAGCCTAGTCGATAAAGGCATTACAGGTAAGGCGGCTGAAGCCGCTTTAGGTGCCGCCAATATTACGGTCAACAAAAACAGTGTTCCGAGTGATCCTCAAAGCCCGTTCGTAACCAGCGGTATTCGTATTGGAACCCCAGCCATTACGACTCGAGGTTTCGGTATTGCTGAGATGTCGACACTAGCCAATTGGATGGCTGATGTGATGGATACAGTGACTGCAGAGGGTGACTACGATAAGAGTGTTTGCGAGCGAGTCAAAGCGGAAGTTGTCGAGCTCTGCGCGCAGTTTACCGTTTACGATTAC
>CAZOIG010000364.1:0-4507 GCA_964579235.1 uncultured Gammaproteobacteria bacterium | reverse complement strand
AACAATGCCGCAAAGAATACAATCGCCTTAGGGTTGGAAGAAGAGGTAACGAAACCCTGTAACCAGAGCCTCTGCAAAGACGTTGGCTCGGCGTTCGCGGCGCCTACTAACTTAGAGCTCTGAGCATTGCGAATCATGTTTAGGCCTAGCCATATCAAGTACGCAACACCCAACCATTTGATAACCGTTAGCGCATTGCCAAATGAACTGAGTAAGGCTGCTAAACCCAGACCCGCAGCCAACATTTGCAATACATTGGCGCTCAAATCACCCGCCGCGGTAGCCAGCGAACGCTTGAACCCATTCGCCGCGCTATTAGACAACATCAGCAAATGGCTGGGGCCGGGCGTCACCATCATGGCTAGAACAGTCGCCACATAAATCAACCATGCATCTAGACTCATAGTCTTCTCGTGTTTTGAGTAAACAAACTGCTTAGCCCCAATCTATTTTTAATCTACTGATTAGTCTACTTTAGGTCGAAAACCAGAGGTGATCGGATAGCGTCGGTCTCGGCCAAAGGCGCGTTTGCTGATGCGCACACCGGGTGCGGCTTGTCGACGCTTGTACTCGTTCCGATCGACCAAGCGAATAACCCGCTCAACGTCGGCAACTGCATAGCCCTTAGCAACGATATCCGCTGGTGGACAGTCTTCTTCAACGTACATTTGCAATATCGGGTCGAGCACTTCGTATTCAGGCAGGCTGTCGCTATCGATTTGGTCTGGCCGCAACTCCGCAGAGGGTTCGCGGGTGATCACGCGTTCTGGGATCACTGGTGAGATCGTATTGCGGTACTGTGCCAATTCGTAAACCAATATCTTGGGCACATCCTTAATCGCGTTATACCCACCGACCATATCACCATACAACGTAGCGTAACCGACCGACATCTCGCTTTTGTTTCCCGTAGTAAGCACCATTGCACCAGTCTTATTTGAAAACGCCATCAGCGTTAGACCTCGGCAGCGAGCTTGAATATTTTCTTCGGTTACGTCTTCTTTATAGCCTTCAAATACGGGCGCAAGCCCTGCCACAAAGGCTTCGTACATGGGTTCGATAGAGATAACGTGGTAGCGAATATCTAAGGCTTTGGCTTCTAGATAAGCGTCTTCTTTGGAAATGTCTGAGGTATAGCGAAACGGCATCATGATCACATCGACATTGTCTTTGCCCAAGGCGTCTACCGCGATGGTCGTGGTTAACGCCGAGTCGATCCCTCCTGAAAGGCCGATGACCACTCGGCTGAAGCCGTTTTTGCGCACATAGTCACGTACACCCACCACTAAAGCTTCGTAAATACTGGCTAAACGCGGTAGTTCGGGCGCTATTTGGCTACCCTGAATGCGTACTCCATTAGAATCGCTCACCACTTTTACAACCTCAAGACCATCAACAAAACTGGCCATCTGATGCACCACTTCGCCCTGCTCATCGCATGCGAATGAGGCGCCATCAAATACCAGTTCGTCTTGTCCACCCACTTGGTTAACGTAGATCACACCCGCGCCAACTTCTTTGGCTTTGCTGCAGACCACAGCGCGACGTTCTGGAATCTTGTTTGTATGATACGGCGAGCCATTGATATTAATGATAACTTCGGCGCCCTTCTCTACCGCCATTTCAACGGGGCCATCATGCCAAATGTCTTCGCACACCGTTAAGCCAAACGTCACGTCTTGGTAGTTGAACACACAGGCCTCGTCGCCCGCATCGAAATACCGTTTTTCGTCGAACACGCTGTAGTTCGGCAACTTAATTTTGCGGTACTCATGAACAATCTCGCCGCCGCAAATAAGCGCGCCAATGTTGTAGTAGCCATCTTCGTCGCGTTTAGGGTAACCGACAATCAAATCAATGTCTGTTACGGTCTCGCACAGCCGCTTTAATTCTTGCTGAACCCGAGAGTTAAACCCTGGCCGCATCAGCAAGTCTTCAGGTGGATAGCCGGTTAACACAAGCTCCGCGCAAACCAATAGATCACAGTTCAAATCGTCTTTGGCTCGCCGCGCCGCAGCGATGATTTTGTCGACGTTGTCTTCGATTGCGCCAACCACCACATTGATCTGTGCTAAGCCGATACTAATTTCACTACTCATAAGGTATGTTCCTTGAACTTCCTAGGTTTGCCAAAATTGCTAGGTTTGCCGAAATTGTTAGGTTTGCCGCAACTGTGTTGCGGACGGTCTATACTTTTGCTTGTCTTTATTCTGCTGCTGACGCTTCTAAAGCCCTCTGGGTTAAAGCCGTGCCAGCCTGCTTTGCTCAGTGCCCAACTACTATGCCTATTGTAATTCATTCTAGCTTGGCCGAGGTCAATTGCGAGCAATGGAATGCACTCATTGATGATGACTACCCGTTTCTTAAACACGAGTTTCTACTGGGCCTAGAGCTTAGCGGCTGCACCACGCCTAATACTGGCTGGACTCCACAGCATATCGTGCAAACGAGCGAGACGGCACAACTAGAAAGTCCAAACGCCTCCGCCGCAAGCGTCATCGTAGCAGCCATGCCGTGCTACGCCAAAACTCATTCATACGGTGAGTACATCTTCGATTGGTCTTGGGCCGACGCCTATTACAGACACGGTTTGGAGTACTACCCAAAACTGTCAAACGCAGTGCCGTTTACACCGGCTACTGGGCCACGACTATTAGTGAGTGAAACCAATCGTGATCAAGCCTACCAAGCGCTGCTCAGTAAAGCTCAGCAACTGTGTGAGGAAGATGGCTATTCAGGCTGGCATTCCTTGTTTATCAATGAGCGCGAAGCGGAGTATTTTGAATCACATCCAGATGTGGTGGTTCGCCACAGCAATCAATTTCATTGGCGCAATCATGATTACGCAGACTTTGATGCGTTTTTAGCCTCACTCAGTTCTAAAAAGCGCAAAAACATCAAGCGTGAACGGCGTCGAATCACCGAGCAAAACATTCGCTACACATGGGTGACTGGCGCAGACCTCAACCACGAGGTGATGCAGACCATGTATCGTTTTTACTCGCGCACCATTCAGATGTACGGTGCGCAGTCTTACTTAAACCGACCCTTTTTTGAGTATTTAGCCAACCACTTCGCAGATAACACGCTAGTGCTGCTCGCGCATTACGAAGACCAGGTCATCGCCGGTGGGCTTTATTTTAAGAGCGACAACACGCTCTATGGCCGCTACTGGGGCGCATCGCACAACTTCCACAGCGTACACTTTGAAACCTGCTACTACCAAGCCATAGACTGGTGCATTCAAAACGGTTATAACCGCTTTGAGGCTGGCGCACAGGGTGAGCACAAACACGCACGTGGGCTGTCGCCGAGTCGCACTTACTCGGCGCACTGGCTGCTCGAACCACAGTTTCACAACGCCATTGGCGAATTTATCGAACAAGAACAAAAACACATTGCCGCGTATCAACAGAACATTGATCGGCATAGCCCCTATAAGCGCGAAGTTTAAGGCCGGCTAGCCAAGCCGGCTAGCCAATAAAGGCGCAAAAATAAGAGACAAGAATGCTACTACGCCGAATAACTAAGCACGTTACTGAACAGAACTGGTTCGCCGTCTTTATCGACTTTTTAATCGTCGTGGTCGGTGTCTTTATTGGTATCCAGGTTGCTAACTGGAACGAGAGCTTGGCAGAAAAAGCCAAGTTCAAACAGCAACTTGGCGTATTGCGTTTGGAGATGATCGCCAATATAGAAGAACTTCAAACATCAACCGACCAATTAAATCGACAATTTGACAGCATGGTGCAATTGCGCAAAGTCTTTGGTGCGTCCGGAAAGCCGATTGAGCCATCTGAATTAGACCATCTTTTAATGCAATCGATCAGAGTGGTGATCACCGTCACTGCCAGCGACTCGTTTAACAAAATAATTTCAGCCGAGCTGTTGCCCGACCTAGCCAGCGAACATTTAATCAATCAAATGCGCCAATGGGCAATTTATGTGTCGGCACTCAACCGCACGACCCGAGACGATCTGGCATTTCGAGATACGGTCCTTTTTCCCTACTTCAATGCCTCGCTGTCCACAGCAGCCATGATCTATACATATCAAGATCGTTTTCTAGACAATAAAGAGATCGCAGCAAGCGAGTTCAATCTGAACAACTATGAGACGCTGCGAGACGACCCAAAGCTAGAAAATATTATCGCTATCAAGCAGGCGACCTTGATGTTACAGCTTGATAGCATAGCGTCCTTACTAAAGAGCGCCCAAGACATTGTTAGCGCGATCGAGGCTGAGTCGACGGTTGATAACTGAGCCGCTCTAAAGTGTAGGCAAATAAAAAGCGGTAACCATAGGGTCACCGCTTTTTGAGCGCTCAGTGAACGCTTTATTAGGAGCCGACTTACTGTGACAGAACAGGAATAACAACGTTACCTTGATAAGTACGGTGTTTATCCGTAATGGCATCGGTGATGCCAAGATCCCAAAAGATGATGCTGGCAGCCATTTTCTCGCCTTCAACCTCACTTCGCACTGACCCGGTCGCAGTACGACCGTC
>CAZOIG010000363.1:0-2232 GCA_964579235.1 uncultured Gammaproteobacteria bacterium | reverse complement strand
TGACGGCGCATTGCCCTATTGGTTTGCACTTTGGTGCTACCTAGCTCTCCTCGTCATAACATTTAGGTTTAAAAGCAAAAGAAAAAATCCTAAGCAAGCGTGATGCGCTGCACCCAATCCAGTGGCACGCCCTGCTGAAAGGCTTGCTGGCGAGCCGCTTTGTCTGTAGTTTTGTCGGGTGTACATTGACGAATCTTACGGAGAAATATGTTTATGAAGCGAAAGCACCGTGCAAGCCTCAGCGCTAGCGTTGGCTTAAGCGCGAGCGTAGGTCTAGTCGCGCTTTGCCTTAGTATCCCAATTCAGGCACAAGAATACTCAACCGATAATAATGGCGCACTAGGCGAATTTTGCCAAAGCCTGCCTCGCCCCGCCTACGCTGATTTAGACAGAATCAACTACCCAAGCGAATGGTTTGAATTGTACAAAGTCGCAGAGGGAATCACGGCTATCTACGAGCCCTTTCAGTGGCAAGAAGCCATCTCGTATCTCATCGAAGGCGAAGACCGAGCTTTATTGTTCGATACCGGCAATGGCATAGACGATATAGCCAAGGTGGTAGCAGATTTGAGCGATAAGCCCGTTACTGTGCTCAATTCTCATGGCCACTACGACCATGTTGGCGGTAACTACGCTTACGATTCTGTACTGGGTTTAAATACCGACTTTACGCGTACAAAACAAGCTGGGCAGAGCAATCAGGCCATTCGTATTGAAGTGAGCTCAGCGGCTCTCTGTAAGTTGCCCGCAAGCGGCGTAACGCCCGATACCCATATTGGTAGACCCTATCGCGTGAGTGAATGGATTGAAGACGTCCATCAAATAGATTTAGGTGGTCGCGTCTTAGAAGTGATTTCAGTACCGGGCCACACGCCAGACGCGATCGTTCTGCTCGATGAGAACGCCAAACTATTATTCACTGGTGATTCGTTTTACGAGGGTCCCATTTGGCTGTACGCGCCAGAAACAGACTTAGTAGCCTACCGTAATTCATTACGGCGGATGATTGCAGTCGTAGAGAAAAAAGACGTTCAGCACTTGTTGCCAGCCCATAATACGCCATGGGTTGACGCCTCAGTGCTGGCAAGTGTTCTCGAGGCGTTTGACGATATGCTCGCGGGTAAACTTACAAAAACCGCAGAGTGGGACGGTACCGTCAGCTACGCGCCCTTGAAACCAGCCGATTTCTCGTTTCTAATGCGGGACGAGCCCCTACCCTATAAACAAGCAAAATAATATGGCTCAACACTTCAAAGGAGAATACGAATGAAACCAGAAGTTATTGGCATTCTATGCATATTGGTTGGCTTCATTTTATTAGAGCTTGCGCTTACCAAATTTTTTAAGAAGCCCGGCCAAACCACCGACGACGCGGTGGTCGAAATTTTAGGCAGCGGTATGTTACTGCTTGTAACGCAACCTTTCGCGCTATTTCTAGGCGCAACCGTAGCGGCAACCTTTGCCTCACAATATGAGGGCGTATTGAGCACTTGGCATTGGTTACCCGTGCTCGGCTTATTTTTAGTGTTCGACGATATGATGCAGTATTGGTGGCATCGCCTCTCGCACACCGTGCCGTGGTTATACAACCTGCATCGCGCGCACCACAATGCACCGTATATGTCGATCCGCATTGTCTACCGCAACAACATGCTTTATTACTTATTTATGCCGAGTTTGTGGTTCTCGGGTGCCTTGATTTACTTTGGTGGCGGTTGGGTCTACGCTTTTTATTTAGTCGCTAAGATGACTGTGATTTATGGCGCTCACAGTGACGTACGCTGGGACAAACCTTTGTACAAAATTAAGTGGCTATCGCCCATTATGTGGGTGGTGGAGCGCACCATCTCGACGCCTGCAACGCACAGCGCGCACCACGGCAAACACGCCGATGACGGCGTCACGAACTACAAGGGCAATTACGGCAACTTGTTATTCTTTTGGGATATTTTGTTCGGGACCGCAAAAATTACTCGTCGCTACCCACAAGAGTTTGGCGTAGAAAATCTGCCTTACTCACCGTTTAAAGAGCAATTGCTTTGGCCTATTTTCAGGGCAAAACCTCAAGCACAAGAAAGTGAGTCGGTGAAAGCCTAAGTACGTTCGAGAACCTTCACTAGCATCAAAAAGGGCCAGCGCTTAGCTGGCCCTTTTTAGTTTTAGAATACGTTTAGCCTTAGCCCAAAATTCGCTCTCGCTTATACAACCAAATACTTAGGCCAACAAACACGG
>CAZOIG010000362.1:0-3032 GCA_964579235.1 uncultured Gammaproteobacteria bacterium | reverse complement strand
TTCGGTCGAGTCAGCCACAGGATTAGCGCGCAACTGATCCAAACTCCGCAGGCCATGAAAAATAGCGCGCCACCGTCTGTATTTCCAGCTTCATCAACTACGCGGTTCACACCGAGCGGAGTAAAGAGATGGAAAAAGATCGCACCAGAAATCACGCCTAAGCCAATTAGGGCGCCTAAGCGACGCGTGCTCACAATGAGCAGCATGAACGCAGCAACGAGTTCAATTGAGCCAATTACATACCCACCGTAAGCGGCGAAACTGGGTGCAATAAAGCCAAGACCAATTGTGCTCATCCAATCTCCAATGGTTGAGAAAATAATATCTGTTTCAGTTGATCCTGCAAACTTGAAGAATAAAGATTGGACAAATACAAAAATCACGAATCCGATTAAGGCCCAAAGTAGCCATTGTTTTGCTTTCATTGTTGAGTGCTCCATTTACTTGATTTATAAAATACGGCTTTTTCACATTCGAGTCTAATTCAAATATAGCTAGACTGCGCGTTAAAACTGCCTCTCAGGGATAAAGAACGGGTTTAAGCCATCTTCATTGCACTTATGTTGTTCTATCGCTTAGTTAAGGTGGATATTGCTTCAAAAGTTCTTTTATTTATGGGCGTAAACGGCTAAAATCGCGCGCCTTCGGTGTGTTCAGTCCAGTTACGGTCTCTCGCATTGAAAATATTTATAGGGATTTTGGGGCTTTTGCGGAAATTTAATGCAAAAAGTCGAACTCAAAATTCAATAATGAATTTAAACATTGCATAGCGTGTCCAAGTTGGCTCATTTCAGAGTCTGGTAAAGGCTGTGCTCTTATTTTACTGAAATAAACAGAGTAATAAGTATGGTAACAATCAGACTAGCTCGTGGCGGCGCGAAGAAACGGCCTTTCTACGGAATTATGGTAGCCGATCAACGTAAAGCTCCGCGTGGACGTTTTATCGAACGTGTAGGCTTCTTCAATCCCCGCGCTGTGGGTGGTGAAGAGCGTTTACGTGTAGATATGGAGCGCGTTGAATATTGGATCAGTAAAGGTGCGCAACCTTCAGATCGAGTTGCGGGACTTCTGCGTCAGTTTAAGCGTGGTCCAGAAGCTATCGAAGCTGAAAAAGTTAAACTAGAGCAAGCTGCTGCCGCTAAGCACGCTGCGGCCGAGAAAGCCGAAGCTGAGGCAGTGAAAGCTCAAGAGAAGGCCGATGCGGAAGCTAAAGCAGCTGCAGAAGCAGAGAGCGCTGAAGCAGTAGCTGAAGAAGCACCTGCTGAAGAGGCCCCTGCTGAAGAAGCGGCGGAAGAAACAAAAGAAGAAGCGTAGTTAATTAGGTGAGGTCACGCTCTAGTAGAGTGACCACCTTGCTAACTCACTTAGTTTCTAGTTTCGTTGTTTGTTGAAGCAAGACCTAAGCTAATTGTGGGTCGTCGCGAAAATTAAGACTTATCCAAAAACGTGTACGTTGAGGTAGGAAAAATTGTAGGGGTTTGGGGAGTCAAAGGCTGGCTCAAACTTCATTCCTATACGCGCAACCGAGGGGATATAGCCACTTACAACACGTGGTACCTTACATCGGTAAAGCGAGATCAAAAGCCCGATTTAGAGGCAACCGCTCAAGTTACACCGTATCAGGTTGAAACGTGCAAGACACAGGGTCGTAATATTGTGGCGCAGTTGGCGAACCTTGATGACAGAAATGCTGCAGAGGCGCTAATTGGCCGAACGATTTTGGTCAAACAGGATGATTTGCCGTCTTTGGATGACGATGAGTTTTATTGGCACGAATTAATTGGTTTGACCGTTGTAAACTCGCTCGATGGCAAAACAGAAGAGCTCGGTACGCTTTCTTCCATTATGGAAACGGGTGCCAATGATGTATTAGTCATTACTCCGTCTGATCAAGCGAAAGAAAAGGTCGGAAGCAACGACATATTGATTCCTTATATCGACAGTGCGGTAGAGCAAGTTGATTTGGTCGATAAAACAATTTTGGTTAATTGGGATTTGAGTTATCTCGACGATTAACTGAGTACAGTAATAACGTGGAAAAATGAATATACAAGTTATTTCAATTTTTCCGACAATGTTTGAAGCGCTCACAGATTACGGCGTAATTGGTAGAGCGATCGAAGACGATATCATTCAGTTTTCGGTGCATGATCTTCGCGATTACAGTGACGATAAGCATCGAACGGTTGATGACAGACCGTATGGTGGTGGTCCCGGCATGGTGCTGATGGCTCAACCTCTCGCTAAGGCGATTGAGGCGGCTAAAGCCCACGTTGCAGGATTATCCCCTAAAGTCATTTATATGAGCCCGCAAGGCCGGCAATTGAGCCACGAAGTGGTGCTGGATGCGGTTGGCTCGGTGAGTGACAGTGCGTTTATTTTTATCGCCGGTCGCTATGAAGGAATAGATCAGCGTGTGATTGATGCCTACGTTGATGAGCAATGGTCAATCGGTGACTACGTTTTATCCGGTGGCGAATTGCCCGTGATGGTGGCGGTGGATGCTTTAATTCGACAGCTGCCAGATGTGTTAGGCAATAACGAGTCAGCTGAGCAAGACTCCTTTGCGACGGGGCTCTTGGATTGTCCGCACTATACGCGGCCTGAACAATTTGAAGGGGTTACCGTTCCTGAAGTGTTGTTGAGCGGAAACCATCAGCGCATTAAGCGTTGGCGACTAAAACAAGCTTTGGCTGCGACTAAAAGTCTAAGGCCAGACTTGCTGAGCAGTAGAGATTTAAACGACGAAGAGCGCGCTCTTCTTGAGGATTTAGAAACGAGCGAATAGCTCAATTATCGAAAGCAATACTTCCTTTAGTGGTAGCCATGCAAAGTAAGAATAAATTGTGTGGCTGGTCTGGCTAAACAGTATCGCGGGAGAAAAAAATGACTAATATTATTGACGAGATAAACAACGAGCAACTTAACAATGACATTCCAGAGTTTGGCGCTGGTGACACTGTTGTTGTAAACGTAAAAATTAAAGAAGGTAATCGTGAGCGTGTACAGGCCTATGAGGGTGTTGTTATCGC
>CAZOIG010000361.1:0-3058 GCA_964579235.1 uncultured Gammaproteobacteria bacterium | reverse complement strand
TGCAGGCCGAGGGGCATCATGTAGCGATGGTTGGCGACGGTGTAAACGATGCGCCAGTATTGGCCGCAGCAGACTTAAGTGTGGCGCTCGCAACGGGTAGTGAGTTGAGTCAATATCATGCAGACATTATTCTGCTCAATGGTGATCTTGATCAAATTTGTCGACTGCTTGACGTTGCCAAACTAACGAGTAGGGTAACCCGTCAAAACTTGAACTGGGCGTTGGCCTACAATGCTATTGCGCTACCATTGGCGGCCTTTGGCTATTTGAATCCGTGGCTTGCTGCATTGGGTATGTCGTTCAGCTCTTTGCTGGTTGTACTCAATGCTCTGCGTATTCGTTCGTCGTCCTTCGGGCGTAGCCCAAAGGCTTAAGCCGCTGTCTTGTTGGCAGATGATATATTAAACCTATGCTGTCTTTTTCGCGATTCACAGGTATCGACAGTGACAAATACGCACATAAACTTGGAGTAAGACTCGGGTATAGAGTATGGAAATTATATTTATTTTGATCCCACTCAGTCTGTTGTTACTTGGGGCGGCAATTTGGGCGTTCTTTTGGGCGACTAAATCAGGTCAGTTTGATGATATGGACTCACCTGCATTGAGCATTTTGGACGACGATGAGCCTGAAGGCACCTCGGCCGGTTCTAGGTCAGACAACGCACCCAGCAGCGCACCAGGTAATGCACAGCGCGACTGACACCCGGTGTAGTTAATAATTGCGCTCGTCAAACATAATATGACTTTCATCTCTGCTCTTCTTCTTGGCTTAATCGCCAGCCCGCATTGCGCTGGAATGTGTGGCGGTTTGCAAATGGCTTTACAAGGTGGCGCAGAGCAGGCGACGGTGCGTAGCCCCTCGCAACAACACGTTCATTTGCTGTTACTCAATTTTGGTCGGATCACAACCTACATCGTGGCGGGCATAGTCTTTACTTGCTTGGGCGCCGAGCTTTTTAGTCAGTTGAATATTCAAGACTTAAGCCGAGTTTTGCGAATTATGGCTGGTACGGTGATCTTGCTGATCGGGATACAGCTCCTTTGGCGTGCGCACAGGCCCTTTCAGTTCTTGGAAGGAATGGGCGCGATACTCTGGCAATCGATGAGCAAGCTCATTAAACACGACGGCGGACGTGTGCATCAGAGTTACCTGAGTGGCATCGCGTGGGGTTTCTTGCCGTGTGGGCTAGTCTATGGAGTGGTTCTAACCGCTGTTTTTGCCGACAATATTGGTGATAGCGCACTCATCATGCTTGGCTTTGGTCTGGGTACCTTGCCCGCCATGCTGCTTACCGGTACAGCTTATCAATGGCTGCGGGCATGGAATAACTCATCCTCGGTGCAAGTGGCGGGCGGCTTGTTTTTCTTGCTCGGCGGCGTATTAATGCTGAGCGCCCCTTATTGGGTATCCACCCAGTTTTTGCAGGACTATCCCGTATTGCTGAACGCGGTTTTTTGCCTAACTTAAAGGCTTTGTGACAGTGACTCTGAACCCGAACCCAGCTTCGCACTGGGTTTGGAATTGCGCCTGGCGTTAGGCGCTACTCGCTGTTCGCGTCGGTGAGTAGCGTTCTGGTCCAGTTTTGTTTATCTCTTAGCACTCGAGCGGCTTCTTCATGGAATACGATATTCCAGTGCTCATCTTCATCCGGCAGAGGGTTATCAGCGCGTGTCTCTGCGTCAACTGGGTCAAGGCCCAATGAGCTGCGGTAGGCGTTAAGCTCTGCGAGTGCCTGAGCCTCGAGCTCATCACGCTCTTTACGGCGCTCTTCTAAATTCAAGCTCAGTGATTTCCGGTCGCGATTCGCCATGATTCGCTCTGAGTTTTGAACCAAATACTGAAAAGCGCTGGATTGCATGGAACGCTCGTTATGCCGAGTTTGCAGGTCGACCAGTTGGTCGGCCGGTAACTGACCAGGAACGTAGTCGGCTGCTTGCGTGCTGGTCCAAGGCAAAGCGTTATCGAGTGCGCGCTCTCCGAATTCTTCGTCTTCCACGCCAGAGTTCAATACGATGTCTGGTAACACGCCTTTGTGCTGTGTTGAATCGCCATTGACCCTAAAAAATTGTGCCGTCGTGAATTTGATCTGACTCTCATGGTCAACTTGCTCGCCAAATCGAAGCGCAGATAAACGTTGTACCGTGCCCTTACCAAAAGAGCGCTCACCAATGACAACACCACGGCCATAGTCCTGAATAGCCGCTGCAAAAATTTCAGAGGCTGAGGCGCTATAACGATCGATCAATACGGCCAGTGGCCCGTCGTAGACCACGCCAGGTATGTCATCGCGCAACTCTTGGCGTCGACGATTAGACTGAATAACTTGTACGACAGGGCCTTGATCAATAAATAGGCCGGTCAAGCTGATCGCCTCGTTAAGATAACCGCCACCATTGCCGCGTAGGTCGATAATTAGACCCTCGGGGTTTTCGGCTTCCATTTCCTTGATCAGCTTCTCAACATCGTAGCTCGTGGCTGCGAAATCTTTATTGGTGCTGGGGCGCCCGGGGCTTGAGTAAAATGAAGGGATGCTGATGACGCCATAGGTGCGCTGCGCATCGCCTTCAGGGACTTCGACATAGCTGAGTTTGGCGGCACGGTCCTCGAGTTTAATGTCGTCACGTACGATCACAACTTCTTCAGGAGGGCTGCCTGGCGCGGCATCGCCGTCGATCACATTTAAACGTACCGTAGTGCCTTTATCGCCGCGGATCATTTTTACTACATCACGCAAACGCCAACCGATCACATCAATCATCTCGGCTTGATCCTGCGCAACACCTACAATTTTGTCGTCAGCGTCGATCCGACCGCTGGTTTCAGCAGGGCCACCCTTTATGACTCGATTGACTACCGTGTAGTCATCTTCCGATCGCAACTCCGCCCCAATGCCTTGCAACGCCAATGACATGCTGATGCGAAAGTTCTCAGCCGTCTCGTGTGACATGTACTGGGTATGTGGGCCAATCTCTTTGGTGTATGCATTCATAAACCATTCGAACACGTCGTCCGCTGAAAGCTGGAAAATGACATCGCGTTGACGGTTGTAGCGGCG
>CAZOIG010000360.1:0-10789 GCA_964579235.1 uncultured Gammaproteobacteria bacterium | reverse complement strand
TCGGCTTGCACCTGCGCCGTGCTGCAAGCGAGCAATCTGGCCGCTTCAGCAGGGTGTGGCGTCAGCACCCAATTGTCACGCGGGGCAAGGTGGTTTAGTTCGCTCGCCAAACTATTCAAGCCGTCTGCGTCCACTAGTGTCGGAATATCTCGACACAAAGCAGTGTGCAGCAAAGACTTCGACCACTCGGAGCGACCAATACCCGGGCCTAGCACCAACACTTCGGCTTGACTCAACAAAGGCTCCAGTTCCGACGCTCGCTCGATTCCAAGCACCAGTAATTCAGGCCGTCGAGCCAGAGCGGGCGATACGTGCTCAGCCCGAGTCGCCAGACTTACTAGGCCCGCTCCAGTGTGCAACGCTGCTTCAGCCGCCATAATGCCGGCACCGCCGAAGCCATAATCACCCGCCACGACTGTAAGGCGACCAAATAAACCTTTGTGAGAATTGATGGGCCGTGAAGGCAATAGCGGAGGGGTAAACTTCAGGCGCTGCGCGCTCGGAACTTGCGTGCTGTAGACGTCATCAGTGATAGACAGCGACGCAAAAACGATATCGCCACAATGGCTACGAGCCTCACCAGTAATAAGCCCTTGCTTAACACCAATAAACGTCATGGTTGCATCGGCGCGTACGGCGCATCCCAATGCGCTGCCCGTGTCGCCACAAATACCAGAAGGAATATCGACTGCAAGCACTGGGCAGTTTGTACTATTGATCTGTGCAATGGCGGCGGCGCTGTTTCCACGCACCGCGCCACTGAGACCTATACCCAGTAGAGCATCAACGATCAACCCTTGACTTGGTGCATCAAGCTGCTCTGAAAATGGCACAATCGTTACGCCATGCTCCATAGCCAACTCATGCGCCTTTTTGGCAGAACCCTGGAGCGACAACGGATCTTTCACCGCAATCACCCGTACAGAAAGCCCAGCGTGTTTGGCCAATGCAGCAATCACATAGCCATCGCCACCGTTATTGCCGCCACCGCAATAGACTATTAAGTCTTTGGTGTCTGGCCAAGTTAGTGCAATGTAATCGAAACAGGCTTTGCCCGCTCGTTGCATCAACTCAAAGCCGTCGACCTTAAGCCGCTCTATCGCAGCCTGATCTAAAGCTTTGACTTGCTCACAACGGTATAGATCTACGGGCAGTTTCATAAGTTGAGCACTATTGAGCTACTTAAAATCCCTGATCGTCATTTTGCCAAGCTGTGACATATGTACTTCATCTGGACCGTCAGCAATGCGGCAAAAGCGCGCTATCGTAAACGCCTCAGGAATCATCGTGTCTTGGCATACGCCTTGACCACCCCAAATCTGCATAGCGCGATCGGCTACATCCTGACACATTTTCGGCGCAACAATTTTCACCATCGACACATAGGGCAGAGCGGCCTCGAGACCACCCTCGTCCATTTTTTCAGCGGCTTGCATAACCAGTAAGCGACACTGCTCAATATCACAACGCGAGCGAGCAATTTCGTGTTGCACGCTGGTCTTCTTAGATAGTTTCTCACCAAAGGCAACACGCCGCTCGGCTCGATCACACATCAGCTCTAAGCATCGTTGGGCTAAGCCAACAAACATCATAGCGTATTGAAAACGGCCAGGACCCAAGCGGCCTTGTGCAATCTCAAAACCACAGCCTTCGGCCTTAATCATATTGCTGACCGGAACGCGCACGTCTTCAAACAAAAATTCCGCCTCACCGCCGGGAGAATGGTAACTATCGAACACACGCAAAGCGCGAACCATTTTGATCCCGGGCGTATCACGCGGCACCAAAATGGTTGAGTGTTGTTTATGCCGTGGTGCGTCTGGGTTCGATCGCCCCATCACGAGCATGATTTTACAGCGCTCGCCAATAGCATTCGTCGTCCACCATTTGCGGCCATTGAGGACGTATTCATCGCCCTCACGGCGGATCTCAAGTTCCATATTGGTGGCATCGGAGCTCGCCACTTGAGGCTCAGTCATGGCATAAGCTGAGCGTATATCACCTGCTAACAGAGGTTCTAACCATTGTTTTTGCTGTTCAGGCGTTCCGTATTTCGCCAACACTTCCATATTGCCTCGGTCTGGGGCATTACAATTAAATACCGCTTGAGCCCACGGCACTTTGCTCATGGTTTCAAATAGTGGCGCAATCTCAACATTGGTCAGACCAGGGCTCCACGGCTCATACTCATCGGGCAGAAATAAATTCCACAATCCTTGCGCCTTGGCTTTTTCGCGTAGATCGTCAAACCAGGGTGGCACTTTCCACAGATTATTTTGATCCAGCGTGAACTCTTGCCAATCGTGCTCGCGAGGATAAATATGCTCCTGCATAAATCCCTCAATTTGTTGATTGAGTTCGATCGAACGTTGACTCTGTTTAAAGCCCATAGGTGCTCCCAGTTTTGCGATTAGTAGTATTTTCGATCCAGCCTCTCGTCAGCCAGCACGCAACTCAAATCTATGCGCTGTGCTGCGCTTGCAACTTAGGCGGTATCTCTTATTATGATTATTAGGCAACAGCGATCAGTTTAAGACTCAGATCGAAAATAAGCAAAGCGAGTCAACCCGCAAACAATAATGACCACAAAAAACGCGCAGAACTTCGATGATTGGATTCGCCAAGACTTCAAACACATTAATACGGAGTTAGAACTCGTATACAACGAGCTCGACAACCCGGAAAACATAGCGAGCTGCGGCAAAGAATTAAAACACCAACTTGTTCGCGAAGGTGGCGAGCTTGTTGAGGCGCTCTTGCATGAGGGCAATACTGATCAAGGCTTCGACCGAGGCTTTGATCTACTCGGCAATGTCGGCTTTTTTGTTGCTGCTTGCCGACGGCACGAAATTGATCAAGGTGAAGGCATCACCAAGCAAGACGATCTAAGCCTGCAACACGCGCTCAAAACTGCATCCGTCCTGTCTCTGCAACTGGGTGCTTCGTTAGGAGTAGTGCCGCGCTTTGCGTCTGCGCATCTGGAGACGCACAACCATGCGGTAGACGGGCACTACAAATCATTTACTAATTTAGATGACGAGCGTCTGTTTATTGACTACAACACGCGCGGAGTTTTCGCCTTTATTCGAGCCTCACAGGCATTACTGTCATGCCTGCCTTTGGGTGTATCTCACCCAATCACCTATGATCTTTTGCAAGCTGCGAAAACTGCCTTAGATGATGTAGTTGTCAATAATCGAGAATTGTTTGAAAAGCTCGATACAGATCGTTTTTTTTACAATGTTAGACCTTACTACAAGCCTCACTATGTTGGCTTGCGTGAATACCGAGGCGCCAATGCCGGTGATTTTGCGGGCATCAATGTCGTTGATCTCCTACTCGGTTTGTGCAGAGCCAACGACGCCTATTACTCACAGCTCTTGGTTGATAAGTTTTTGTTTATGCGGCCTGAAGATCAATTAGTCTTACGCGACTGCATGCGGCGCGAAAGCTTACTAGACCGTTTCTTAAAGGCGCACGCCAACGGGCAAGCGTCACAAGACTGGTACCAACGCAATCTTACGGCCTTTCTTGATGTGTGCGCCGCGCACGGCCAAACCGCAATTCAGCACCATACAATGCTGATCAAAAAGTTCATTGAAGGCCCTGCCGATAAAGCCGGCTTAAACGAGAAAGCTGACTTAACCGCCAGTGGCCCACCTCTGCCGGTCATGCTCAAAGGCTTAAAAAAGCTCTGTGATCTGCGCGCGGCGGCTAATGTTGATGACATACCGAGTCGTTACTCAGACATCCAGACATTGAAGCACAGCTTAAACAACTCCTCGACACCAAGCGCGGGTAATTGAGTATGGCGAAGACCAACTATCAAAACCTATTTCATTTACCGCTTGAACAGCACTACTTCTTGACGCACTCGATTGGATTAATGCCCCAATCTACTGGCTCGTCATTCGAAAAATCTTTTACCCAACCATGGGTTTCAGGTTCTGAAGATATTTGGCCGCAATGGTTAAACGCCATTAGTGAGTTCAATGCCGCCTTGGCGCGCTTGCTGAATTCCAATACTGATCAGTTTTGCCCCCAAAGTAACGTCTCGAGTGGGTTGAGCAAAGTCATGGCTAGTCTTAAGAGCTTAACCAATAAACCTGTCATATTGGCAAGCCAAAGCGACTTTCCATCGACTGGTTTTGTCTTACAGCAAGCTGAGAAACTCGGTTTTGAACTGCGCTTCATACCAAAAGGCGAGGATTTACAATCCTTGGAGACTTGGGATAAAGCGCTTTCAAGCGACGTAGCTATCGCCTTCATTACTCAAGTGCACTACAACACTAATGTGCTGGTGCCAACCGAAGCCATTGCGCAACTGTGTGATGCGCGCGGCATAGTGAGCATCGTCGATTCAGCGCAAGCGACGGGCATAGTGCCTATCGACTTAAGCGACTCGAAGATCGACATAATGGTGGGCTCTTGCATTAAGTGGTTGTGTGGCGGGCCAGGAGCAGGCTTTGTTTGGCTCAATAAGAAGATAATGACCGCCCTAGAACCCACCGACGTTGGTTGGTTCTCGCATCAGAATCCATTTGAGTTTGACATAAACCACTTTGAATACGCCAACAATGCGGCGCGATTTTGGGGTGGCACGCCATCGGTGGCGGCTTATGTGATGGCGCGCAATAGTATAGATCTACTCAACGGTATTGGGATTGAACAGGTGCGCGATCACAATCGGCAACTCACGCGCTATTTACTCAATGCTGTGCCAGAGCAAGCCGTGGTCTCGCCGCTAGATCTAGACTTAAAAGGAGGGACTGTGGTGCTTAAATTTGCACATCAGGAAAAGGTCAGCGAGAGCCTCAAAGCTCGAGGTATTCTATTTGATGCTCGCCAATATGGACTGCGAGTGTCGCCGCATATCTATACTCAAAAAGCCGACATGGATGCCCTGATCGAGGGCATCCATGCAGCCACTTAGTAACAACTCACTACTCGGGCAAAGCCTACTTGGTGTAGTAATCGCCGAATTCCGCACGCAGCGGCTTTTTGTCGATTTTGCCCGTTGCAGTGAGCGGCATATCATCAATAAACTCAACCGCTTCAGGGATTTGCCATTTAGCAACCGACTCCCCAATCAACTCAAGAATGCTCTCTTTAGTGGGCTCAGAACCGGGTCTTTTCATCACCAGTAGCAGTGGTCGCTCATCCCACTTAGGGTGAGCCACACCGATGCAGGCGGCAATTTGCACGTCTGGGTGGGCAATAGCCGTGTTTTCAATCTCGACTGATGAAATCCATTCGCCGCCCGACTTAATAATGTCTTTGGAACGGTCGGTAATTTGCATAAAACCGTGCGGATCAATCGTGGCGACATCACCCGTATCAAACCAACCATCGTCATCCAAAGCCGATTCATCGCTCTTATAGTAGCGCTCTAGGACCCATTCGCCTCGCACCACCAATCTACCAAATGCTTTGCCATCATTTGGCAACGTGTTGTTGTCGTCATCGATGATCTTCATCTCAACACCGTATGGCGCGCGACCCTGCTTGCATTTAATCAACATCAGCTCTTCTTCAGAGAGATCTTGCATAAAAGGCAGTGGGCGATTCAATGTCCCCAGCGGGCTCATCTCGGTCATTCCCCATGCGTGTATCACGTCTACACCATGATCTTTGGCAAACTTCTCAATCATCGAACGCGGCACCGCAGAACCACCGATCACCGTTTCACCCAGTGTCGGTAGCGTGAGTTTCTCAGCGTCTAGGTAATCGAGTAAACCTGTCCACACGGTAGGTACCGCAGCAGACTTAGTACAGGCTTCTTCGGTAATCAGTTTGTGTATGCTTGCACCATCCATATGAGGTCCAGCCATCACCAACTTAGAACCAATCATTGGCACGCTGAACGCTACACCCCAGCTATTGGCGTGGAACATCGGCACGATCATCAAAAAGGAATCAATCGCCGACAGATTAAAGACGTCTGGCCCAACCGAGCTAAGCGAATGAAGAATGTTTGAGCGATGGCTGTATAAAACGCCCTTGGGGTTGCCGGTGGTCCCTGAGGTATAACACAAAGACGACGCAGCATTCTCATCGATCTCCGGCCAATCAAACGACTCTGGTTCGTCTTTGATCAAGTCTTCATAGCAATAAACCTTCATCGGCAGCGCAGACACATCGGGCATGTGGTCTGCGTCGGTCATAACTACCAGCCCTTCAAGCGTCGGCAAGCGATCAGCCACCGCTGCAATCACTGGAACAAAAGTGCTGTCAACAAAGATAAAGCGATCTTCTGCGTGATTGACAATGTAATCGATTTGATCGGCGAACAAACGAGGGTTAAGCGTGTGACAAACCGCACCTGAACCACCAATTGCATACCAACACTCCAAATGCCGCCAAGTGTTCCATGCCATCGTGCCAATTCGGTCGCCCGATTTAACGCCAAGCTTTTGTAACGCATTGGCGAGCTGGCCAGTACGCGAATAAATTTCAGAATAGGTATATCGAGCAATACCGCCTTCTACGCTATTAGTCACGACTTCGACTTGCCCGTGCGCTGCAGCGGCATGCTGCAATACATGAATCAAGTTAAACCCTCTGACTTGCATGTGTCCGTTTATCATTTGGAAACCTCCTTCGACAATCTAAATCTAATTAATATTTATGTTGAGATACTAGCACGCAGTTAATTAATCTCATGTGCAAAAGTCCTAGCAGATTGCGGGTAGTAAACAGCGTGATACGGGGTTTGTTGAGCCTCTGCTTCAATTGATTTAGATCAAGAGCCAAATGGATCAACTATGACAGACTGAACAACATAAACATATTATTGCGAACGTTTGCGCTAATCACATTGTGAGGCACAGTATGACAACAACTAAAATAACGAATACAACGAAACCAAAAGTAGTCAAAGATGAGACCAACGCCACGCCTACTGAGAACGGCATGCGGCGTGTGGCGCATATGCGGGGTGACCCAGAGGCAATCCGAGAAGCATTTGAAACGGGTAAATTTCCCTATAAAACCAAAATGCGTAGACAGCCCTATGAGGAACATAAGGCTGAACTTCAAGCTGAACTGTTAAAGGTTCAAAAATGGGTTGAAGAGACCGGTGAGAAAGTCGTTATCATTTTTGAAGGCCGCGATGCGGCGGGTAAAGGCGGCTCGATTAAGCGTTTTATGGAACACCTTAATCCACGCGCAGCGCGGTTAGTTGCGCTGCAAAAGCCAACCGAGGAAGAAAGTACTCAATGGTATTTTCAGAGGTATGTGAAGCACCTTCCATCCGCCGGTGAGATCGTCTTTTTTGATCGTTCTTGGTACAACCGGGCTGGGGTTGAACGGGTGATGGAGTTTTGCTCGCCGAACGACTATTTAGAGTTTATGCGTCAATGTCCCGATTTTGAACGGATGTTGGTGCGCTCGGGAATCCGCCTCTACAAATTTTGGTTTTCAGTGACTCAAGACGAGCAAGCACGACGCTTTGAAGCTCGCAAAGTTGACCCGCTTAAGCAATGGAAGTTATCGCCGATTGATTTGGCCTCGCTGAATAAATGGGACGCCTATACCGAAGCCAAAGAAGCGATGTTCTTTTACACCGACACCGCCGATGCGCCTTGGACTATTATCAAGTCAAATGACAAAAAGCGAGCGCGCTTAAACGCCATGATGCACTTATTGCACACTTTGCCTTATCCAGACAAAGACCCGCAAATCGCACGTAGACCCGACCCCTTGATCGTTGGCAGTAGTAGCCACGTTTTGGGAGCATCAGAGCAACTTATTGGTAAATCAGTGCACCCACAAAAGCGCAAACAAAAAGACTAATTCAGAAACCAACTAATCTTTTAGAGCTTTTGCCTCAACGTGTGATGCAAAACCTGAGCCTGCCTCGGCGTAAACGTTAAACACCGACGAGGCTCCGGCTTCACGTAGGATCTTTGCTTCGTCATCAAATTTGGCGGTTACAGCGACCGACCCAGAGAAATTGGCGGCCTTAAGTTCCTGTAAGACTTCAAGATTTGAAGCGAGCTTGGGCAGCGCGAGCATGACTAATTTAAGTGCGTGCGTGGCCTCAACTCTATCCCAAAAGTCGGGATCAGTCGGGTCACCCAACAACACGTTACGCCCGGTTGCTTGTTGGTTACGCACAGTGTCTGGGTCTATATCGATTCCAACTAGGTTTTCACCTTCAAGCTCGCGGATGCGATCAAACGCACCGGTACCGATACCCCCCATACCGATAATCGCAATACTGGCGTCGCTGATATTGAGTACGGCATCGTCAGCGATGCGCTCGGAGCGTTGCAGGCGCTGCCAAGCCTGTTGGTAACGGTTGTAAATAGGGTGGCTGTAATTATTGAAAATCGCCGCCACCACAAATGATAAAGCAACTGAAACAGCAAGAATAATGAGCCACTCGTTTGCAAGCCAGCCGTTAGCCACACTGATCGCCGCAACGATCAAACCAAACTCACTGTAGTTGTTCAAATTAAATGAGGCTAAAAGAGAAGTTCGTGCGCGCAGTTTGAACGCCGTGAATAAAGCGAAAAATAAGGCTGATTTGAACACCACAAACGGTACGATTAATGCTCCAGTAAGAAGCACCTCACTGGTGAGTTCGCCTGACATGCCAATCGATAGAAAGAACCCAAGTAAGAATAGATCTTTAAAGCCCAACATTGTCTTAGAGAGCTCTTCCGTCTTGGCGTGATTGGCAATCATTACACCAAATATGAGCGCGCCGAGATCCCCTTTTAGGCCTACCAATTCAAATATCTGTGCACCGCCCAATGCCAACATAAACCCATACAACACGAGCAACTCGCCATGCCCGACTCTTTGCAAGATATTCAATAAGAGCAATCGCAACGGTATCAAGAAGACGATGAGCAACGCCCAAATCGATGGCCACTTACCGGCCGCGACCGCTAAGAAAATGACAGCGACGATATCTTGCATAATCAAAATACCGATGGCAATACTGCCATGCAATGAAGCACCCTCACCTTTTGCCTCAAGGGCTTTAACTACAAAAACCGTACTCGAGAAACTCAGTGCAAAAGCGATCAAGAACGCTTGATAGACATCCAGCTCGCTAAAGTACGACACACTAAGAGCGGCTAGCCCATAGATACCCAAGCCAAATACAGCCACCACGATACTGGTGTGCAGGCCGGTCACTGCCCACACCTGAGGACGCGCCAAGGTGCGCAATTTCAGCTTTAAACCAACCGTAAACAACAGCAGAGTAATACCGAGCTCTGAGAGCTTCTCTAAGGTGTCGCCGCTTGCCAACCCTTGGGCATTGAGAATAAAGCCCGCTGCCAAAAAACCGACCAGTGGCGGCAGACCCACCATGCGTGAAAACAGGCCCAATAAGAAAGCTAGAGAAATCCACACAACATCGCCCAAGGCGACTACAGCCAATTCAAAGTCCATCGTTTTTAGCGCAAAGTTGAGAGAGCATAGTTAGGCAATACTCCGTTGAGTAATACATAAATTCCGACACCGAATTCTAAGCTCGCCAGTATTTCTATTTGGCTCACTTGTTTCTGAGCCAAGTGTACCGCATCCGTTTGATCGGATTACAGGCTAAACCTCCGTGATTCTGAGAGGTGAAACTTACTTAAACGCATTTAGCGTTGATATAATCAGAGTCCATCAACTCTCACTTGTCACCAAATTCACTGTTTTGAAAGCCAGCCGACTGTCTCAAAAACTACACAACTGGCTAGGTATTTTGGTGGGCGTCCAGCTATTTGTATGGGCGATGAGTGGCGTCTTTATGGTGTGGATTAGCATTCACACTATTCATGGTGATCACCTCGTAAATCAAGACACGCCGAGTCTAGACCTCACGAACACTCAGCCCATTCAATACACTGAATTACTCGCCGAACTGTCCGCTCGTTACCCAAAGGCGATACGCATATCACTCTTAAACGTTGCCGGACAGGAAATGGTCAAAGTTGAGGAGCGCTACCGCACATCTATGTATAACCGTCTAACGGGCAATAAAGTTCCCAGCTTAGACGAGCAAGGCGCTAAGCGGGTTGCCGACTACTTATACTCCGGCGCCCCTGTAGAGCGTCAAGCCCAGCTCATCACTAGCAACCCACCCAGCGAGATTGGCTACGCAACGCTTCCAGTTTGGCGGGTAGACTTTGATGACTATTGGGGTAGTAGCTTTTATATCTCACCGACCACAGGTGAGCTGATCAGCAAACGACATACCTTGTGGCGAGTGTTTGATGTCATGTGGATGCTCCACATAATGGATTACGAAGAGAGGACCGACGTCACCAATAACATCCTGAGAGTTGTTTCAACTTTATCTCTATTGCTTGTTTTAACTGGGTTTTGGTATTTGTACTTCAAGCTCAAAGCCGATGGTCGGTTTTTGCCACGCGCGCGGAGCGATCAACAGTGAACTGGCGCTCGATACATAAATGGCTCAGCGTATTAATCGGTGTACAGGTTTTAGTGTGGGTCTTAAGTGGCCTCGTCATTAGTTTACTCGATCATGATTTAGTTGATGCGCGCACTAGCTTTGTCGCCATTCGTTGGCAATATACGGATTGAAGGACCTCTTTATGAGCCGAGTCAATTATCGTTACCCGACCACAGCGTGCCAAACACAATTGTTGTAAAACGAGTGCTCGATCAATTGAGCTACGTGGTGCACACCTCTGATGCGAAATTCGTTTTCAACGCCTATACAGGAGAGCCTCTTAGTGTGTCTGAAGAGCAAGCCAAATCGCTCGCAAGCAAAAGCTATGCAGGCAAGGCTGAGATCAACTCTGGCAATTATTTGCCAGAA
>CAZOIG010000359.1:0-1710 GCA_964579235.1 uncultured Gammaproteobacteria bacterium | reverse complement strand
GTCTTTGCGAAGGCCGAGGCAGAGTTAACACCAATGAAGCCTGCGCCACCGGTAATCAATATTTTTTTGTTGTCAGACATAAATCTATTATTTCGAACTCGGTTTTCAGAAGTCGCAATCGGGCACTTTTGTCGAGTCAATTCACACGGAAAAGCGGACGGCAAACTAGCAACGAATAATACCTTAGATGCTTAAAGAAGTACTTGCAAATACGTGCTCAAATTTCCGGCTTTCGACTGGGCGTCAAGTTGTGAAGTGTCTTGTACTGCATAGGCTAATTGCGCTTGTTGGACTCCCTGCGAAGACCGTACAAGCCATGATGTTCTTTTTCAGTATATTTGCTTGCGCTATCATGCAAAACGCAAATAGGATGCAAACATCCTACTGGCGTTGCAAACCTTAAACTGACAGCACTCGGTGCAAGCAAAGATGGACATAGAAGCACTATTCCCAGACACAAGAATGCACGGCGCATCTGAGCATGAGCGCGGACACCTGGTGATGGGCAGGATGTTTCAAATTTTCTCCTATCTATGTGAGCGCCACAGCGTTGAATGGTGGGCAGCAGGTGGCCTGGCGTTGGCCGCAGTTAGGGGGAATCAAATCTTGCCTTGGAGTGGTGATTTAGATGTCGCGATGTCGCATGAGAATCGGCAAAAATTTATTCGCTACTGCGTTCCAGAGCTGCCGAAAAGTATATTTTATCAAAGCCCAGACACTGACCCTATGCTTGGGCCGTCCAGCACACACCGTCTGAGAGATCGTTATAGTAACTACTCTCAGTACAATCAATGGTATCCAGTTAAGCACCACAACGGCTTAATGATTGACATATTTGTTTGTGTGGAAGGGCGGGATCTAGGTTTTGGGCTCGGCGAGTGGAATAAGGAAAAAACGCATCCATTGCTTACTACTCGCTTTTTGGGTTCACCTTGCTACTTATCCAAAAACCATCACAATGACAACCTAACTATTTATGGCGAAGACTACCTCACACAGACAAGACAGTGTCACTCTGGGGCTTGGCATTCGACTCAAGCTTGTGATCATCCAGAAAGCCTTGAATGGAACGATGAAGCGCATCAAAGTGAGCACGCGAATACGCCGAGCAGCGGCTAGTCTGTAAATCGGCCGATCTCTCAGCAAAGCGAACGCCTCACTCAAACTATTCGCTAAGCTGCAAGGTTCTTAAGTTAGGATCAGTTTCGATCTCTTCGTCATAGAACGGAAAGTCAATCCACTCACCGCGCGAGTACAATTCAGTTTGATCCGCATAATGAGGGCTGTCTGGTTCTTGAGACTGACTGTAGGTAAGTAAACCGCGAGGCACCACTTTGCCCTCATCATCCCAAGTTGTGAACTGCACAATACTGTTTCCGTGAATAATCGGCGAATAGCCAACGCCTGGCTCTTTAGATAATTGCGTGACGATCATTGAGTAGGCTCCAGCCCAACCCTCACCACCTGGGATTGGGATTTTACGATCGTTGCGTTGCGTGTATTGAATATCGCCCAACTGAGCATCGAGAGCAATCTGCGATGCCGCCAGCTTGGTTTGCGCGTTTTCAATAGCACCCACAAGTTTAGCCGCAACATCAGCGTTCTCAATGTTCAAGCCATCAGGTGTATTAACCGGATCTTGCAGATCAAACGGCACACGATAAATGCTTGAGTCGCCAATCAATTGGCGCATTATTTCTGTCCAGATAT
>CAZOIG010000358.1:0-3707 GCA_964579235.1 uncultured Gammaproteobacteria bacterium | reverse complement strand
CAGCACTTTTATGCCTTAGTGTTGAAAGACCCCATTATTGGTTATCTTTTTGTCGATGTTGCAAAGATAGATCTCGACCATCATCTGCCAAAGGTTGTCGACTTTTGGCATGACATGCTGTTTGCAAGCAAAGATTACAGTGGCAATCTGTTCGAGGCGCATCACCATTTACATCAAAAGGTTCCGCTTAAACCAGGGCATTTCACCCGATGGCTGTATTTGCTCGAAAAATCCATGAGTGAGTGCGACTATTCAGGCGAACACAGCACTCGAATGCTCAAGTTGGCGCATCGTATCTCCAAAAGTATGAGTGCAGGGCTGAGTCAACGCAGTCGCGGTGGGATGGTTCTCAGCTTAAACGACCTGTTAGAAGCGGGCAACGCAGCGCAGGATTGATGTGAGCTTTTCTAACCCCGCTGAACATCTGTCGCAAAAAGTCCCTAATGCAATGCTGGTGGAGACCGAACTCGCCAAGACTAACGGGTTATTGCTGTACTTGATCAATCAAGACTACCCGCAAGACCAACTCAGTGCAGAGCAAGTTGAAGACCTGATGGACGATCCCCCATATTGGGCGTTCTGCTGGGCGAGCGGCTGGGTTTTAGCGCAGTGTTTTACCCGATCCCCGCAATGGGTCATAGACAAAACCTTGGTCGATTTCGGCTGCGGTTCTGGCGTGGCGGGCATCGCGGCGTTGAAAAATGGCGCGGAGCATGTGATGTTTTGTGATACCGATCAAGCTGCACTTGCTATGACGCAGCGTAATTTAGAGCTTAATCATATAGCGCCGCAGCGCTATACACTGTACGACGATTACGCCGCCATACCCAAGCGCCATGTCGGCATCTTGTTGGTCGCGGATGTGTTTTACGATCGAGAGAATCTGAAGCTTTTAGAGCAGTTTCAGGCCGATGCAGATCAAGTGATCGTGGCTGATTCTAGGTTGAAGGGTCAGGCTCTTGAAGGCTTAAACGTCATTGAGCATTGGCAAGCCTCGACGATTCCAGATTTAAATGAGTCAACTGACTTTAGAACGGTTGCGATTTACCGCAGCGTTTAATTCGTAACGTTGAGACACCAATGGGTTTGGAAAACGATTTAGCGCTTAGTCATTGCGGGCTAAGCCACTAACAATACTGAGGAATACCATGCATAAGAGCCGTTTAGGTGCTTTGGTTATAGACTGTCAAAGTGACGACTTGACCGAGCAAACCAACTTCTGGAGCGCGGCCTTAGGTTCAAAACCTGAGGATCCAGCCGCACAGATCAACTCCAAGTACACGCGCCTTGATGCGGTCGATGGCGAGCCTCGTATCCTACTGCAGCAGGTTGATCATCCCAGTCGAGTGCATTTTGATATTGAGACAGACAACATCGAAGCTGAAGTTAAGCGCTTGCGCTCTTTAGGTGCGACAGTTATCGAGAAAATGGAAAAATGGGTAGTGATGGAAGCACCCAGCAAGCATCGCTTTTGCGTAATTTCGCCTATCCGATCAGACTTTGAAACACACGCTAATATCTGGGAGTGAAGCGTAGTAGGCAAATAGCGATGTTATCAAGCTAAGTGCATTAGCCTGCGCACTGCTGCTCCACATAGTCTTTAAACTTGGGCGTCGCGTTCGCCGAAATGCCCCCGTAGGTTTGCTGTAGACCTGCGGTATTGCTTCCCCACATGCCAAGATCGACTGCATAGTTTCTACAGATTGCGATTTCGTACCGAACCCATTCGTCGGCGCCTAAAACTTCTCGCTCACGCGCGTAAAATGCCGTTTCGTAAACACCCCATTTTGCTTCGGCAAGCATCAATAGGCTGAACGCACCACGTTTTGATAGAGTTTCTAAGCCTGACTCAGCGTATTGCGTATAAAAATCTGCAATTTCCTCTGAGGCCAGTTGTTGGCGTACGACATTCAGCTCAGAGGTCAAGGCATGGTAAGTCTGTGTTTGTATTGCATTGGTGTTGGCGCGCGTTTCGAGCACTAGAAATATCAGTGTTATGACGACTGCTAAGCCACCCAGGACTTCTGCTATCAATGCCCACTTTTGCAGTTCAATTTTCATCAGGCTTGCTGCTTAGTCTTGTTTTCGGGTAAAAACCGGAGTTGCCTCATCAGACAGCTCAGGGTTGTAGACGTATCCATCCAGATCAAAGGCTTTTAGGTCGGCTGCGTCATTGATTCGTTCCTTAATCACCCAAGCCGCCATCGTGCCGCGGGCTTTTTTGGCAAAAAAGCTGATCATTTTGTATTGACCGTTTTTCCAGTCTTTAAACGCTGGGCTAATAATGTCGCCGTCCAGTGTTTTCTTCTTAACCGACTTGAAATACTCGTTCGAAGCCAAATTAAGCAGCGTGGATGAACCGCTTTTTGCCAGCGACTCATTCAACTTTTCGGTGATTTGCTCGCCCCAAAAGTGATACAAATTGCTGCCCTCAGGGTTGTCCAACTTAATCCCCATTTCTAAGCGGTATGGCTGCATTAGATCGAGCGGGCGCAACACGCCGTACAAGCCCGACAGAATTCTTAAATGATCCTGTGCAAAATCTAAATCGCCTTTGGATAACGACGGCGCATCCAAGCCTACATACACATCGCCCTTAAAGGCGAGTAGGGCGGCTTTGGCGTTCTCGGTGGTAAACGGACGGTTCCACTGATGAAAGCGCTCCACATTGAGCTCTGCCAATGCGTCACTGATGCCCATAAGCTGTTGTAAATCGTGCGGCGACTTGGTGCTAAGAATGTCGACCAATTTCTCGCTTGAATCGAGTAACTCAGGTTGCGTCGTTGGTTTGACGGGCGCTGGCGTTTCAAAGTCGAGTGTTTTGGCAGGAGAAAGTACGGTTAACATGGGTTGGTCCGAGTATTTTGTTTAGCTATTGGTTTAATTTAAGAGGCTTTTTGTTGCAAAAAGGGTGCTAGATAGTGGCCCGTAAACGAGCCTTTGACCGTGGCAACGTGCTCTGGCGAGCCTTCTGCAATGATCTCACCACCGCCGCGACCGCCTTCTGGGCCTAGATCAATAATCCAGTCGGCTGTTTTGATGACGTCCAAATTGTGTTCAATCACCACTACGGTATTACCCGCGTCACGCAGTGTGTGCAGCACTTCTAAGAGCTGCTTTATGTCGTGAAAATGCAGGCCAGTAGTGGGCTCGTCTAAAATGTAGAGGGTCTGGCCTGTATCGCGTTTGGACAATTCGCGCGCCAGTTTAATCCGTTGCGCCTCACCGCCCGATAAGGTAATGGCACTTTGGCCAAGTTTTATATAGCCCAAGCCCACCGACATCAAGGTGGTGAGCTTTTTATGGATATTGGGTACCGCACTGAAGAAGTCCACCGCGTTTTCAATGGTCATATCCAAAACGTCATGAATATTCTTGCCTTTATATCGAATATCCAAGGTCTCGCGGTTGTAACGCGCGCCTTTACACACATCGCAGGCCACGTAGATATCAGGCAAAAAGTGCATTTCTACCTTAATCAGACCGTCACCTTGGCAGGCTTCACATCGACCCCCTTTCACATTAAAGGAGAATCGCCCTGGCTTGTAGCCGCGCGCTCGAGCTTCCGGCGTATTCGAGAAGAGCTCGCGTATTGGCGTAAACAATTGCGTGTACGTTGCAGGGTTAGAGCGTGGCGTGCGGCCAATCGGGCTTTGGTTAATATCAACAATTTTATCAACTTTGTCTAAACCTGTAATCGCCTTATG
>CAZOIG010000357.1:0-2456 GCA_964579235.1 uncultured Gammaproteobacteria bacterium | reverse complement strand
GGGTAGTTTTCTAGGCGGTATATTGGCTGTGCGTTATGGCGTTATGCGGGTCTTGATGTTGGGCGCGGTGCTGGTTGCCTTTACCAATTTGGCGTTCGTCTGGTTGGCGTATCAGCAACCCCTGATCGAGTATTTGGCGGCGGTCATCGTGATTGACAACTTGAGTCAAGGCATAGCGATCGCAGCGTTTATTGCGTGGTTATCGAGTCTTACAAATGTGTCGTTTACGGCCACCCAGTACGCCATTTTCAGTTCGGTTATGACGCTGTTCCCTAAAGTGATTGGCGGCTTTTCAGGCACTATGGTTGATGCCATGGGTTATCCGAGTTTCTTCTTGTTGGCGAGCGCAATGGGAATTCCGGTGATCATCCTTATCTATGTGTTAAAGGACAAACTAATTTTGAGCTCCGAGAATGAATCTACAGTTCGATAACCGAATTCTCAATCAGCTTCCCGCTGACCCCGATACCAGTAATACGCGTCGCCAAGTTCACAACGCGGTGTACTCGTTTGTTGACCCTACCCCGGTGGCAGCCCCCGCGCTGGTTTGTGCGTCGCAAGATGTTGCTGATCAGCTGGGTTTGTCTGCAGAAGATCTAAACAGCGAAGCGTTTTTGAATGTGTTTTCCGGTAACCAAAAGTTAGACGGTATGCGGCCTTATGCAATGTGTTACGGCGGGTATCAGTTTGGTCACTGGGCTGGACAACTTGGCGATGGCCGAGCTATTAACCTAGGCGAAGTTGCTACACCTTCGGGCGAACATCTTGCCTTACAACTAAAAGGCTCAGGTCTCACACCGTACTCTCGCACGGCCGATGGTTTGGCGGTGTTAAGGTCTTCTGTGCGAGAGTTTTTATGCAGCGAAGCCATGTATCATTTGGGCATACCCACCACGCGCGCACTTAGCTTAATGACGACGGGTGAGCAAGTACTCAGAGACATGCTCTACGACGGGAACGCGGCTCATGAGCCGGGTGCTATTGTGTGCCGAGTCGCACCGAGCTTTTTGCGCTTTGGTAACTATCAAATATTTTCGTCCCGCAAACAGTACGACGAGTTGCGGCAATTGGTTGATTTCACTATCGAGCATCACTTTAGTGACTTGCTGCTTGAACACCCACAGGGCTCTAAAGACTTGTATCTAGCTTGGTTTAAACAAGTCTGTGAGCGCACCGCTGAGATGATTGTGGGGTGGATGAGAGTGGGTTTTGTGCACGGCGTGATGAACACCGACAATATGTCGATCCTTGGTCTAACTATTGATTATGGTCCTTATGGCTGGCTGGACAGCTTTGATCCAGAGTGGACGCCTAATACGACCGACGCGCAAAATCGCCGTTATCGTTACAGTCAGCAACCCAACATAGCGCTCTGGAATTTGTATCAATTGGCGAACTCTCTATTCCCCTTAATTGATGACGCCAAAGCTTTGGAAGATAGCCTTGAACAATTTCAAGCCGATTATCAAGGGCGTTGGTTACAAATGATGGCGAGCAAATTAGGCCTAGAAGAGTATCGGTCTGGCGACGAGCAACTTTTTACCGATTTAGAAGCATTGTTAAGCGAATTTGAGACGGACATGACCTTGTTCTACCGCCTGCTCTCAGAGCAAGACATTACAGCTTATGCTGAGCTTGAGTCGGTTTATTATGACGTCGACAATCATTCGTCTGAGTATCAGGCGTCGATGCAGTCTTGGTTAAACGCTTATCGTACGCGGCTCGCTGAAGATGATCAGAGCGAAGACGCTCGTTTTGCTAGTATGCAGAGCGTTAACCCTAAATATCTTTTTCGAAACTACTTGGCTCAACAAGCCATCGATTTAGCGGAAAAAGGCGACTACAGCATGCTTGACCACTTGTTTGAGGTGCTAAGAAATCCTTATCAAGCGCAAACAGGCGCTGAAATCTTTGAACAAAAAAGACCAGAGTGGGCGCGAACTCGAGTAGGATGCTCTATGCTTTCCTGCTCTTCTTAATCAACCGCAATATCTTACGTCCAACGATGGACCAGGCACCCCTATGAGTAACTCAAAACTAATCGTTTCGGTTTTTGCTAAAGACCGCCCCAATCTCATCAACGCGATATCCGATGCCGTGTTAGCCCATCAGGGTAACTGGTTAGAAAGCAGTCTATCGCGCCTTTGTGGGCAGTTTGCTGGGCTTGTACACATTGATATCGACAGTGAAAGCCGAGCAGCCTTGCTCGCCGATTTGGGCAAACTCAAAGCAGATGGAATCACCATCCTTGAGCAAAGTGATGAGGGCGTTGTTGAAGAATCTGAAACCGTCAACGTCGTAGAGATTATGGTCGAGGCGAACGATCGCCCTGGCATTATCGGAGAATTGACTCACGCCTTGGGCGAAGCCAACGTCAACATCGACAGCTTAGATACCGGCTGCGAAAGTGCTTCGATGGCGGGCTATACCTTGTTCAGAGCTCATATGATGCTGGC
>CAZOIG010000356.1:0-2384 GCA_964579235.1 uncultured Gammaproteobacteria bacterium | reverse complement strand
GCGCTTAGAGATAATGCTGGAAAGAGTCACCAGCGATGTCCGATTTTTGGCTCAGGTGAAATGTTCTAAATCGCCTAAAGTAGGCCAGAGCATTCATATAGAGGGAGCCGAGGAGCCTTTAGTGGTGGTGGGGCGCCACGGTAGTTTCTTTGAATTGGAGATACAGTCCAACGTTCATGGCAAAACGCCAGATTTGAACCAATGGTTTGAGCAACATGGACGTTTACCCTTACCTCCTTATGTCGAGCGTGACGTTAAACCTGAAGACGAAGACCGTTACCAAACCGTCTATGCTGAGCACAGTGGTGCAGTTGCTGCACCAACCGCGGGGTTGCATTACACGCCTGAATTACTTGAAGCCATTACTTCGAGCGGAGTCAAGATCGCTCAGCTCACTTTGCACGTTGGCGCAGGTACCTATCAGCCTGTTAGAGTGGATGACGTTAAAACGCACACTATGCACTCAGAATACGCGATCGTCGATCAGGCCGTATGCGATGCGGTAAATGAAACCAAGGCTGCTGGTGGGCGTGTGATTGCGGTGGGTACGACGAGTGTTCGCTCACTAGAGACAGCCGCTTTACACAGCGGTGGCAAGGAACTAAAACCATTTATTGGTGAAACGGACATATTTATCTATCCCGGTTTTGAGTTTAAGGTGGTTGATTGCTTACAAACCAACTTTCACTTGCCGGAGTCGACTTTGATGATGCTTGTCTCGGCGTTTGTCGACAGAGATACAATTATGAACGCTTACCAACACGCCATTGACCAACGCTATCGATTTTTTAGTTACGGCGACGCGATGTTTTTGCATCGCTCGTGATCAAATAACGATTAAAGCAGCCACGCAAGTGATGATCGAAACCTCATACCCGCAAGGTTTTGAGACTTGGGGATTTAGTACGATATTCAGGTTAACTGCACTGCAATCAGCGCGCCAGAAATCACCAACACGGATTAAATGAGAATCACAGCCCAATCTTGGCGTGGAAGAGGTACGGTAATGCAGTGTAGGAATATATTTAAAACCTCAGTATTCACGCCTTTCCATATCTAGTTGTCATCATGTAGCCTACGCTGAGTAGCCAGCAGAAGATCAACAACAATGAATAGTAAAGGTGTAAATTTGGTATCACTAGATGCTCAACTAATGCCTGCGGATACTTAACCGAATAGTCCCGAGCGACAGCCGTAATGTTTGCTGCTGAGACAGCACTCGAAAGTATAGTAGGAACCATAAACAGCGTGTAACACAGAGTGAGCACCGAGATACTTAAGGTAGAGAGTTTCTTGCCTACAGCGTAAATAGCGAGAATGTAAGCCGAAAAAATAGCCACAAAAAATTGCGATTGAATGGCTCCTTCTTCTCTTAATGTTGATAGAAGGTTTAGGTATTCGTACTCAGTCATGGGCGTAAATTCTATGCATTGGGTAAGGGCTAGCAGGCGTGTTCAACATTCGTTTTAGCCGCTTTAGCGTTTGGCCAGTAGCGAACCAATGAGACGCTTTGCGAACGCAAATTGGCTACTTAAGTAGCCGCTGTATTTTGGTAGATCATCATTCACGTCGTGAACCCTTGTGTCATAGAACACATGTAGAGCGGGCTCCGGTAGAATATTGGGATCAACAATATTCTTACTCGGGACAATGACTAGCTTTGGCAAAGGAAACATCGCCAAATATTCTATGGCAATCGCATGGCAGGAACGACATTTGCCCCTCTGTAAAACGGGCGGAAATTTTTCTGCACCAAAGCTTAGACCAGCCTCATCCGGTGCCACAATGTCTTTCGCCTTGAATAAGGCGATATCCGCAAACTCCGCATTGTTGGCTTTTTGGCAAATCGTACAATGGCAAAAAGCCCTCATCAAAGGAGCCCCGAAAACCTCGAACTGAACTGCACCGCAATCGCAGTGGGCTGTTACGTTTTTCTTAGTCTGCTTAGTTTGCTTAGTCACGCAATCATCTCTTCCTTTGAATGGTCTGCGTTAACAATACCTCTCAGAGCGATAAAGGTAAAATCGTTATAGATGCCTGACGGGCCGTATATCGATATTGAATCGGAGCAATCGGTTTTTAGATTGCATCTGGGCGAGGCGGATCTAAGCCATGAAAGCGGGTCGCGGAATTGAATGAGAATCTAAAACTTTATTAAATAGCAGTTGTGCTAAGACATACGCCAGAATGTTCCCAAGCACGATTCCGAAAAACAGGCCATACACGCCCGCTATCTGCAGTCCTACGTAGGCCAGCGGTACGGTTAAGCAAAGTAATCTTGCTAGATTGATATATAAGGCCCAACGCGGTTTGCCCAAAACATTCATCGCCACGTTGATCAAAATGGTATTGCCGGCCAAGGAATGACTAAACGGCACAATCGC
>CAZOIG010000355.1:0-2234 GCA_964579235.1 uncultured Gammaproteobacteria bacterium | reverse complement strand
CCTTAATTATAAGGATGAACCCGACGATGCGCGCCAATGGCTAGCCGAGCGTGGTGATCCATACACTCACATTCCTCAAGACATTGAAGGCATCGTGGGTATTGAATGGGGCGTGTACGGTGTGCCAGAAACCTTCGTGATCGACGAGAATGGCACCATCATTTACAAACACACAGGGCCAGTCACCGCTAAAGTAATGCAGGATGAAATTCTGCCGCTGTTTGCAGAGAACACGATAGGCACTCAGCCCCAGCTTTGATCTGGGTGGAAATGACAATGAATAGACGAATGCAGAACGACAAAGGCTCAGCGCTTGGTAGCGCATTGGCTTTACTGATTAGTGCTTTACTCAGCATTTGCCTGCTCGGTACAGCGCACGCCGTAATTGAGGCTGAGACTTTTGACTCGCCTCAGCTAGAACAGCGTTACACAAGTCTGATTAAGGAGTTACGCTGCTTAGTATGTCAGAACCAAAGTTTGGCGGATTCAGACGCTGACCTGGCACAAGACTTACGTGGGCTTACTGCTGACATGCTGCGCGACGGAAAATCAGATGACGATATTCGTGCCTTTATGCGAGAGCGTTACGGCGATTTTGTGCTCTATCGCACCCCGTTTACGAGTGCGACAGCATTCATCTGGATCGCGCCCATGCTCGCTCTGCTGCTCGGGCTCTTATTGTTTTTTCTTAAAGCTCGCAAACGCGTAGCCGTTAATACCGAGGAAGACCTCGACCCTGCCGCCCTTGAACGGGCTAAATCATTGCTCAACTCGTCTGGGAGCGAAAACAAATGACTCTTTTTGTATTAACTGCGCTGTGTTTCACACTGTTTACTCTGTGGTTAGCCGTGCGCCCATTATTGAGCAAAGGCGAGGCATCTACCTATCATGATGGGGAAAACGCCAATATTCAGTTTTTGCGCTCGCGCATGGTTGAGCTTGAACAACAGCACGCTAGCGGTAAATTAGACGCGGAGCAATTTGGTGAGCTGAAACAAGAGCTGGAATCGAATCTGGCGCTAGAAATCGCTGCAACGGCGGAGCAGCAAGCCAACCGACATACGGGTGAGTCTAAACAAGACCAATCCAGTGCGCGCAAATACGCTCTGATTTTGGCGCTTGTGTTGCCCTTGTCGACCGGCGTTATCTACTACTTCGCTGGCAATCACGAGGTAGTGAGCTTGATGGCGGAACAGAAAAGCCAAGAGCCGCAGTTTGATATGGACGAAGTGTCTGCCATGATCGCAGGCGTCGAACAGCGTTTAGAAGCCACTCCCGACGATTTAGAGGGTTGGTATGTGTTATCGCGGGTCTATTTAGGCACTGGTCGTTATAGCGATGCCGAGAATGCTTTCTTGCAGATTTTGCGCTTAGAAGGCCCTAGCGCAGTCACCTTTGCGTCGCTTGCTGATGCGAGCGCCCTCGCCGCTCAAGGTCAGCTCAGCGGTAAGCCTATGGAGTATGTCAATCTTGCTCTGGCGCTTGACCCACAACAACCACAGGCATTGTGGTTAGCAGGCTTAAATGCGGCGCAAATGGGTGACAATCAAACAGCCAAAACTTATTGGACACAATTACTGCCCCTCCTCTCGGATATTCCTGAACGTCAAGCCGAGTTACGAGACATCTTGGCGCAGATCGACGCAGAAAGCGCTGAGACTGCGCCGCAAGCCATTGATCAAACGGATAGTGAGCCTGTTGTGGCGAATACAGTTGCGGACGCAGACGCGAAGTCGGGGCCAGTCCGAGTGGACGTCGCGGTCACCATTCAAGCCAATGTCTTGGCGAATCTGTCAGCGTCTACACCAATATTCGTGTTTGCGAGAGCTGTAGGAGGCCCTCCCGCCCCTCTAGCGGTAAAACGCTTTACTCTGGCCAGCTTGCCTGAATTGGTGAGTTTGAGCGATGCGGACGCCATGTTCGACAGCATGACTATTTCGCGATTTGATGAGGTTGAAATCAGCGCAAGAGCGAGCCTTTCTGGCACAGCGGTTGCTAGCCGTGGTGACTTTGAAGCCACCCCGCAGGTGGTGTCAACGAGCTCCCGATCACCAGTAAACTTAGTGATTAATCAAGAGGTTAACTAGAGCGTTGTGTGCTCGCTGAATGGGCAGCAGCGGTGAATAGCCCTGCTTTCGGCATCTATTTTTCGTTCTTTTAATTGCTTACAACCAGCGGCGTGTTTTTGAGCAATATTCTACAAAATCGTCGCCGAACAACTCTTGCATAGCGCG
>CAZOIG010000354.1:0-2820 GCA_964579235.1 uncultured Gammaproteobacteria bacterium | reverse complement strand
CAATATCGAACGAATCCTTGAGCTTGCTCCCGATCTAATCATGGCGTGGGATTCTGGCAATTCGCATAGCGCGATTAATAAACTGAGGGAGCTTGGCTTCCCGGTTTATATGGACAGGCCTGATGCGCTACACGATATCGCCAAAAGCTTGCGCGATATAGGTGTGCTGACGGGCAAGGTGGAGCAGGCAGAAAAAGTAGCGCAGGGATTTGTCGAATCACTCGACACCATGGCCAAAGACAACCAAGGTAAAACTAAAGTATCTACTTTTTATCAGGTTTGGAATTCGCCACTGCAAACCATAAGCGGTAATCACATCATTAGCGCAAGTATAGAAATCTGCGGCGGCAAAAATATCTACGCAGACAGTTACGCGGTTGCGCCCGTCATCAATATTGAATCGGTGTTAGAGCTTAATCCGCAAGCGATTATTGCCAGTGGGGCGGGAGCAGGCAAGCCAACGTGGTTGGACGATTGGCAACAGTGGCCGAATCTCGATGCGGTTAAGCACGACAATCTTTTCTATGTGAATCCAGACCATATCCAACGCCACACCACCCGCCTATTACTGGGTATCAAATCGGTGTGCGCGCAATTGGATGAAGCGCGCGCTAAAAGCGAACAGCTAGCTGGTTAAGGATACCCCGCGCTACCAGTGTTCCGGGGCATCGAACGCAGACACACAGCGAGGCTCACCCGCTTGTGGCTCAATCGAGTCGCCAACCAGCGATTGGGCGATCCAACCATGCGGTAAAGACAATTCAAAAGGCGCAGGAATGACTTGCGTGCTGACCTGCTGGAACCCTACTCTGGAATAAAAATTCGGATCGCCGTAACTTACCAATAACTCTACTCCCTCAGCTTTAAGCACATTGATTGCGTAAGTGATCAATTCCTGACCTAAACCTTGCCCCTGTTGAGAACTTGCAACCGCCATGGGCGACAACATAAAGGCATTGATCCCGCTTTCAAACCGCATGCGCGAAAAAGCCACGCAGGCTAGCAGCTCGCCATCATCGCGTGCAGTAAAGGCATACACATCCGCGGGCGTATTGTTGGTGAGTAAATCAAACGCCAAAGCGCCGACCGAGTCACCCTTTTCCGCTCCTTCAGACTCTCCAAAGACTTGTGCAAACAAAGCGGCAACTTCTTTTACTTGGGACGGATCGTACTGGGAAAACTGCATAACGAACAATTGCCTGATTAGGTGAAGCCATCCAAGATAGCGTTCGAGCACTAATATATCAAGCTATGCGAATGGCAAGTTAAGCGAATTGCTTGCGACGATAGCTCAGCGCTTCGGCAAGATGCGTTCTTGATACAGAGTCTGAAGCCTCTAAATCTGCGATAGTTCTGGCTATTTTTTTAACACGATAAAAGCCACGAGCGGATAAACCTAGTTTTTCACAGGCAAGAACCAAGAATCGAGTGTCTTCTTCGTTCAGCTTGAGCACTGGGTCAATTTCGTGAGTGGGCAATTCGCTGTTCAAACAGCTTTGACGCTTCACTTGACTGGATCGGGCGGCAACCACGCGTTGACGCACTCGTTTAGAACTCTCTTCTTTAGACTTACCGTATTGCAGCTCAGCCAGCTCCACGGCACTAAGAACTAAGTGCAGATCAATGCGATCCATTAAAGGCCCCGAGAGTTTGGCATGATACGCCTGCAAGCTTGCGGCGGAACATTGGCATCGGTCGGAACCGTCACCGTAAAAGCCACATCGGCATGGATTACAGGCGGCAATAAGTTGGCAGGCTGCGGGAAATCGAACGCTCTGGTTCGCCCGAGAAATATTGATGTAGCCGGTCTCTAGAGGCTCGCGTAGCTGCTCTAAAGCGTGGCGACTGAACTCGGTGATTTCATCCAAAAATAGGACACCGCCATGAGCCAGCGATATCTCACCGGGTTTGGGAATCGTGCCGCCACCGATCAATGCCGCAGAAGAACAAGAATGATGCGGTGCTCGAAACGGCCTTTGTGACCACTCGTGTTCAGATACCTCTGCGCCAGAGACTGATCTGACCGTCGCGCTGATCTGCGCATCGCGCGCTTCAAAGGGCGGTAGAATGCCTGGTAGTCGTTGCGCCAACATGCTTTTGCCGGCACCGGGAGGGCCTTGCATTAGGACATTGTGTTTACCCGCAGCCGCAATTTCAATGGCGCGTTTGGCATGCGCCTGACCCTTCACATCGGCAAGATCGTCATAATTGACCGAGTCATCCGTAAGGGTTGTCGTATCGACCGCGCTTAGTTGCTCTAAACCCATAATGTGCTTGCAAACTTGCAGCAAATTAAACGCGGCGAAGCACTGCGACTGGTGTATCAGGCCTGCCTCAGAAGCGTTTTCATTGGGTACCAATACTGCTCGATCGTCTTGCATAGCCGCAACCACACAAGGCAAAACACCACGCACCCGCTTCAAGTCGCCGTTTAGCGCAAGCTCACCTACCATTTCAGTATTAAACGGCTCGGGGGCTATGAGCTGTGCGGATGCTATGAGAATCGCAACTGCGATGGGTAAGTCAAAGTGTGAACCAGTCTTGGGGAGGTCGGCCGGTGAAAGATTGACTGTGATTCGGCGCGTCGGAAAATCAAAACCCGAATTGCTGATAGCCGCTCGTACTCGTTCTTTACTCTCTTTGACCGAATCCTCGGGCAAGCCCACCAAATTAAAACACGGTAGACCATTGGCAAGATGCACCTCGACCATAACCGGTGCAGCCTCAACCCCCAATAGGGTGCGGGTGTGCACTCTGGCGAGATTGTCACCGTTGGGTGCTTGAGATTCGGGCCAGCCTTCTTGATTGCGTGTGCCAAGG
>CAZOIG010000353.1:0-3896 GCA_964579235.1 uncultured Gammaproteobacteria bacterium | reverse complement strand
ATGTGGTGGATGATCGATTGGCAAACGATCAAGCTGAAACAGACTCAAATACGCAAATACAGCGACAGCCTGCGTTTAAGCCCAATGCGAGTCGCGCTTATTTATATTGCTACGATTACATTCAAGCAGCGAGCGGTTTTTCTGCGTCGGTGGTCAATGAGCGTGGCTTCGAGTTTTTGACTGATTCTGAAACACGCTATCGCGTAGCGCTGGAACTATTTGCTGAACCTGAGCGTATCCTGCATGTGTCTGAGGCCTTGAGCAAAAGCAGTAATACTGAAACCCCTAAAACTCCGGAACCACATACTCAAGAATCGCCATGGCCTGGTATTACGTGGCAGCGACGCGGCAATGCGAACGCTTTGGTGGCGGCGCCCTTAAGTGAAACGCCATCGGTAGAGTTGGTGATTCCAACTCGTGATGGTATGCAGGTGCTTGGGCCATGTATCAACAGTATTTTGGAGCGCACCGACTACCCAAATTATTCGATTACTATTGTCGATAACGGTAGCGAAAAGCCGGACACCTTGGCCTTTTTCGAGTCTCTAAGAGCGAACCCCAAAGTCAAGGTATTGGAATACCCAGGCGAGTTCAATTACTCGGCCATTAACAACTTTGCAGTGAAAGCCTCTCAAGCTGACTACATTGCGTTGATCAATAATGACATCGAAGTGATCGAAGGGCATTGGCTTAGCTCGATGATGGCGTGGGCGATGCAAGCTGAAGTGGGTATTGTTGGTGCCAAACTATTGTTCGGTAATGGCTTGGTACAGCATGCCGGTGTTACCGTGGGGATGGGTAATGCGGCGGGGCATATTCATAAGCTAGAACCGCGTGATTCCACTGGTTATCAGTATCGCTGTGCAGCGACCCAGAATATGATGGCGGTAACTGCGGCGTGTTTGCTGACGTCGCGTAAAGTTTGGGAACAAGTCGGTGGTTTGGACGAGAAAAAGTTTAAGGTTGCGTACAACGACATCGATTTTTGTCTAAAAGTGGAATCCACCGGTTTGCAGGTGATTTGGACCCCCGAAGCCGAGTTATACCATCACGAATCGGTGAGCCGAGGCGATGACATGTCTGAACAGCATATCGCGCGGTATTTTAGGGAGCTTGGCGTATTTCAAAAACGCTGGAAGTCGAAAGGTTTTGTCGATAAATACTACAATAAGCATCTGCGCATAAGCGATGAGGGTGTTTATCCACAGATGCACAGCAATGAGTCTGATAGCTTGGTTTATCTTGCGTCCAGCTCATAAAAACAAAAATTATTAGGGCATTAGCCGCGCTCTGGCTCGATAATTTCGTATAATCACGCGCCAGAAGCATAGAGTTATCTAACACTACACCCGAGATCAGCAGCATGGACGTTTCAGTCGTAATTCCTTTTCTTAACGAATCGCCAAATCTTAAGCCTCTTTGCCAAGAGCTCAAAATGGCGCTCGACTCGATGGACAAAGAGTATGAGGTCGTCTTTATCGACGATGGAAGTACCGACGATGGTGTTCAGATACTCAACGATTTCCGCACCGAGATGCCACAAATAAAAGTGGTGAGTTTTCGACGCAACTTTGGCCAGACTGCGGCGATGGTGGCGGGTTTGGATCACGCTTCAGGCGAAGTGGTGGTCACTATGGACGCGGATCGCCAAAATGATCCGGCTGACATACCAGCAATGGTTGCGAAATTGGACGAAGGCTATGACATGGCGTGTGGTTGGCGCTTTGATCGTCAAGACAATTACATGTCCAGAAAGCTCCCGTCGATGATGGCCAACAAGCTGATTTCTAAAATCACCGACGTGAGCCTGCATGACTATGGTTGTACGCTTAAAGCCATGCGCAGGGATCTCGCTAAGCGAGTCACTTTATACGGTGAAATGCACCGCTTCATTCCTGCGGTTGCTAGCGGTATTGGCGCTAAGATCGCCGAAGTAAAAGTAAACCATCGTGCGCGCACCGCGGGCGAATCCAAATATGGGATTTCACGAACTTTCCGCGTTATTTTGGACCTGATTACGGTTAAGTTTCTATTGCGTTTTAGCTCCCGTCCACTGCATTTCTTTGGTATGCCCGGTTTGGCTCTGGGCGGTTTGGGCGGTTTATTGCTGACCTATCTAACGATTGCGAGATTGTTCTTTGCAGTGCCGTTGGGAGATCGACCGCTTCTGATTTTTGCATTTATGTTGCTCATTATTGGCTTGCAATTCATCTTGTTTGGTTTGATTGGCGAAATGCAGACGCGTATCTATCACGAGAGTCAGGACAAACCGATCTACCATATACGCAACACAATTGGCTTCGGCTTGGACGAAAAACCAGCGAAACGACGCAGTGTGCGTAAGAAGGCCGCGGACTCAGGCAAAACCGCTTCTGCAAGTACAGCGAAAGCCAAGAAAAAGACTAAAAAGGTGGCTAAACGCGCCACCAAAAAAGCCAGTCGAAGCGCTTAGCATTGGGTTTGATTCAGGCTCAAGAGCAATTTGCATCTCGGCCCGTAGGCGGTAGGCCTGACTCGAAGAGTTCTAGAGCGCTTGCGCGCATCGACTAGGCGAGGCACTTCTATGCAGCAAGCGACACCCTCGGTTCTGGCAATTTTTGTAAGCTTCAATCCTGATATTGAAGTGCTACGCGCCAACCTCGAAACGCTGATCGAGCAGGGCTGCGATTGCTATGTAGTAGACAACGGGTCGCAACATACTCAGGAGCTTGCTGAACTGGCTCAACTTTCTCATCTTGCTCATCTTGCTCATCTTGCTCATTTTGGCGAGCGTTTAAAAAGTGTCTCGATTGACCTTCAGGCCAGCAATCTTGGTTTGGGTGCGGCACAAAACCTTGGCATCAAGGTGGCTCAGACGAAAGGCTACGATTACTGTATTTTGTTTGATCAAGACAGTCGCGCTGACCCAGAGATGGTTACAACCTTGATCAGTGCTCATAAAACCAAGAGTACCGCTAACTCTGTTGCTGCCGTGGGCCCGATTTACCGCAATCAAGAAAATGGCAGCGAGTCGGTTTTCGTGCGATTCGGAGCGCTCAAGTTTCAGCGCGTTTCGTCGCAAGATGCGGATGAAGATGGCTGCATAGAAACTGACTTTCTAATTTCTTCTGGCAGCTTATTCCGCGTTGATGTGTTCGAAAAAGTAGGTTTGATGGACGAAACGCTATTTATCGATCATGTCGATACTGAGTGGTTTCTGCGTGCTCACGCATTAGGCTTACGCAGTTTTGGCGTAGCGAGAGCGCAAATGAGCCATGCTTTGGGCGAAGCGACGCATGCGGTCAAGTTGGGTAGTCGACAACGCAATGTGCCCCAACATAAGCCATTCCGCTACTACTACATATTCAGGAACTCCATTGCCCTGTATAAGCGTGGCGGGCTATCTTGGAAGTGGAAGTGGAATGATCTGCAACGCTTACTGATGATTTTTGTCATGTTTGGTCTGTGTACGGCTCCGCGCAGGAAAAACCTCGCTATGATGGTTCAAGGCAGTTGGCACGGATTGATCGGCAAAATGGGCCCCAAGCGTTAAAAATAACTCTAGGTTATTGTTCTAAGTTATTGATATTAATAAAAAATTAATGGCATACAGTCAAAGGTTCATTATCGTAAACTACAACTCAGGAGTTTGGCTTCGCCGAGCTCTGGAGTCTGTATTGGAGTTCACTGAGGCTAAGATATCGGTGGTTGATAATGCGTCGCAGGATGACAGTTTCAGTGCCGCGCGGAGTCAACTCACTGATCAGCGTGTCACGTGGATACAAAATGGCGAGAACCGTGGCTTTGCAGCAGCCAATAATCAAGTCTTACGAGAATTCGAAGAAGACATCGCCGTATTGATGAATCCAGATTGTTTGGTGAATGCACAAACCATGCCAACTATTCTCCAAGCACTG
>CAZOIG010000352.1:0-2778 GCA_964579235.1 uncultured Gammaproteobacteria bacterium | reverse complement strand
AAGCCCGGGTTGAGGCTTAACGCCTCTGTGAGGACCGCTTGGCTCATGTCAATATCATCATTGTCCTGATGAATTCCATCAATATTAACCAGAAGAATTTCAAAACGTGGATCAAGCTGACGCGCGCGCTCATACGAGAGCATCGCTTCATCAATTTCCCCAAAATAACTCAAAAGCAGGCCGCGGCCACGATGCGCGCTTGCGTTATTCGGGTTAGCGGTAATCGCTGCGTCGAATGCAGCAAGCGCTTCTGAAAACTCAATTCTTTGATTAAACTTCAACCAAGCGTAATCGTTCAGTACCTCCCAGTTGTTGGGTGCTAACTTCAGCGCCCTGTCAATATGGGTTTTTGCCCGAAAAAACGCATGCTTATTACCTAGCCCCGCATACTCGCGTTCAAGGAGATACGCTCGCGACAGTGAGGCATGAGCGAGGCTAAATTCCGGGTCCAGCGTAACCGCACGCCCCAGCCAATCTAGGCTCTCATTAATAGCGTCTTTAGTGCGCGACCGATAAGCTTCTTTACCTCTCAAATAAGCATCGTAAGCTTCTGTGGATTGCGTTAGACGCTCGCTGCTTAGCGGAATCAGGTCCATTCTCCCATTCAGTTCTTGCACAATTGCCTGAGAAATCTCGTCTTGAATGGCGAAGATGTTCTCTGCGCTCAGGGGGCGGTCATAGGTTTCGGACCAAAGGTGTTGGTCAGTCTGGGTATCAATAAGCTGCGCGGTTATGCGTAAGGTGCTCCCCGCCTTGCGCACGCTGCCCTCCAGAATGTGGCTCACATTCAACGCGGTTGCAATTTCAAATATGCTGGACTCTCTTTCTTTAAATGAGAATGCGGATGTGCGCGAGGCCACACGCAAGCCCTTTACGCGGGCAAGCAAATTGAGGAGTTCTTCGGCGATTCCGTCGGCAAAATAGGCCTGATCTTTGGCAGGCGAAAAATCTTCAAAAGGCAAAACCGCAATCGACTTACCCTCAATACCATTTGACTCATTGTTCAGATCCTTTGATACGATCGATCCAGTATCGCTGAGCTTTTGAGGAAGAATACGGTCACCCACAATTAGCGCGCCGACCAGTAGTAGACCGCCCGCAAGAAAGTAGTCCAGAACACGCCCGGTTTTTTCAGTGTCGCGGTCATTCTCGTTAATCGCCTCGGTGCGCTTGACACCTTCTGGCGTCACCTCAAACGCCCACGCGAGGATCATCGCTATGGGAAAACCAAGCAACAGCAGGCTGACCACCATGGTGTCGAACCAAGCGGGCATATTCATCGCCTCTTCAAGCACCGATGCGATCTGTGCGAGCAGCCAGCCGGCCACAGTGTAGAGGCCCGCTACGCGGAAAATATTGCGGCGCTTGAGTTCTGCGAATAAATGGCTCATGAGTCTGTCTCTTTGTGCTGAATGCCAAGTAGTACATCAACACGTTCATGCACTTCTTGCATTTGATCTACCCAAGGTACAAATCCATTGCGCATGAAGGCGTCAAAAGCATCGGCATTTAGGGCAATATCGTTGAGCAAGGCCCGGTTAGACCGAATGGAACTAAGGCGGCACTGGGTTTCGGCGTCCCGTTCTAAACCATCGAATCCAGCGACTGTATTCAAGGAGCTTTCGGTAGGGAAAGTGTTGGGGTACTGGGTCACAATTTGGATGAATGGAACTTCACGAATCAAGGCGTCGAGCGCCTCATAAAGTTGTGTTAGTTCAGCCAATTTACGCGCAAGCAACCTGTCAGTCAAAATACCCGTCCGCCCAGAGCTTTGAAGCTGGATAAGTGATGGGAATTTTGAGCGCCCCACATAGGTCACGAAGGAATAGGCAATCGCCCCGCATTCACTTTGGGTGAGCTCGCGCTCAGGCTTATCACTAAAAATGAGAGAAGTCGCGCTTTCAAGCTCGCTGCTCATTGCATAGCGTTTTGCTTGCGTGCGCGCAGATTGAGCTGAGACGCGCATTATATCCTCGTGCAAATCCTCAAGAAAAAGTGCTTCGTCTGCGCGATCTTTTCTGCTGTCGTCCCAATTCGCGACTTGAATACCAATAAATACGCCCACCACGACGATAAAAAAGTCGAGGAAGACGGCAAACCAGTTCTGCTCTTTGAGATGTTGTGTGATACGACGTAGGAGCACTGTACTTCTCACTTCAGTGTTAGTTCTTAAAAACAGTCGAGGACTAAAATTCAGGTTTAAACCTCTAGGCCACCCAAAAGGACGTTGAACGCCCGACATCCGAATCTATGGCCTAGGGCACCTTTTCCCTGACGAGTGTTAAGCATACCTGTTTTGACCCCTAAAAGGATTGATTACTCACTCTTTGTTGGCGAAAGAACTAGGGAGAAGACTTCCTTCGAGGGTTTTAACAATACAATCGGGTCGTAGAGGTTCTTGTTGTGGGAGGGTTGTGAGAGCGTTCGAAAGTAGGGCTGCTCGCACAGCGCTTAGCCACGATGAACATAAAATTTGGGTGGGCTGGCCTTAGCAGAAATGCGTTGCGGCATCGTTAAGTTGTTCGAGCAGATTATTTCACTTTTTCCAACTTGTCCCATAGATCGATATGCGGGGCTTGTTCGATCATGATGCCAACCATTTCAACAAAGTCGGTGCTGAAATAGGGGTTACATAATTCCCAAAGCGCTCGCGCCCGCTCGGTGCCGAGCACGAAGTAGATAACATCGCGATAACTTAGCCAAGTCTCCTCATCCAAGGCGCCGCTTCTGTACTGCAACCACTCATGCTCTCTGGCCCGCAGCTGGCTAATGATCCAG
>CAZOIG010000351.1:0-6297 GCA_964579235.1 uncultured Gammaproteobacteria bacterium | reverse complement strand
TTCACTAAACACCTTGCTAACACAGGTTAGCCAAATTTCTGCCGGCTTGCGATCCATGGGCATTACCCCAGGCGACGCAGTCAGCAAAAAACTCTTCTGATTTTTCCGCATTAAGCCACAGCATGTCATCAGACCAGTCAGACGCATCGCTTTCAGCAACACCTTCGAGCGCAGAGCAAGAACGATATGCGCAGCTCTCAATTGAAATTGAACAGCATAATCGTCGCTATTACCGCGACGATGCGCCGCTGATCAGTGACTTTGACTACGATCAATTGATGCAAGAGTTGATCGAATTAGAAAACCGTTTTCCGAGACTACGAACACCTGAGTCTCCCTCGCAACGAGTAGGTGGCGGGATACTTGAGCAGTTTCAGCAGATAACCCATGAGTTACCAATGCTCTCTTTGAGTAATGGTTTCGAGGCGGATGATGTCCGAGAGTTTGACCGACGTTTGCACGAGCAAGTAGATCAACCGCTTGAGAACATGTTCGAGTACGTGGCGGAGCCAAAATTAGATGGCCTTGCTGTGAGCGTGTTGTATGAAGATGGCAAACTAGTGCAGGCGGCGACTCGCGGAGATGGGCGCACAGGCGAAGACATCACCCAAAACGTAAAAACGATTAAATCATTGCCGCTCAAGCTGGAGGGTAGTTACCCAAAACGCTTAGAAGTGCGCGGTGAAGTGTTCATGCCCTTAGCAGGCTTTGCTGCCCTGAATCGAAAGCAAATTGAAGCGGACAAAAAGGCTTATGTAAACCCTCGCAACGCGGCCGCAGGATCGCTTCGCCAACTCGATAGCGCCATGACCGCTCAACGTCCTTTAGACGTATTTATTTATTCGGTCGGGGTAGTAGAGGGGTTTTCTAATGAAGTTGAACGACCCAGCAGTCACTATCAAATGCTGATGTTTCTGCAAGCGCTCGGCCTACCAGTTTGTCCGATTATAGAGAAGGTCTCAGGGGTAGAGGCTTGCTTAGATTACTATCAACGCACGGGTGCTGCGCGCGCTGAATTGCCCTATGAGATTGACGGCATCGTCTACAAACTTAATCGCCTAGATTGGCAACGAGCGGCTGGCTTTATTGCCAAAGCGCCTAGATGGGCACTGGCGCATAAGTTTCCGGCGCAAGAGCGCACGACCACAGTGGCAGCCATTGATGTGCAAGTAGGGCGCACTGGCGCAGTAACCCCAGTGGCGCGATTGGAGCCTGTGTTTGTTGGTGGGGTTACGGTTTCAAATGTAACGCTACATAACAAGTCTGAAATAGACCGTTTAGATGTTCGAGTGGGCGACACAGTTGTGGTTCGAAGGGCAGGGGATGTTATTCCGCAAATCGTTGCTGTCATACCAGAGAGCCGGCCTCAAGGTTCGCAGGCCTATAAGTTTCCTACGCAGTGCCCCATATGCTCTTCGCGTGTACTGTTTGAAGGCGCGGGGATCATTGCCCGTTGCAGTGGTGGTTTTCGTTGCGAGGCGCAACGAAAGCAAGGCGTTAAACATTTTGCGTCCCGTAAAGCGATGGACATTGACGGTTTAGGCGACAAGATTGTGGATACCCTAGTCGATCAAAAAATGATACGCGATGCAGCAGACCTCTATACCTTAACGCCAGCGCTTGTTTTGCAACTCGAAGGTTTTGCTGAAAAATCCAGTGAAAACCTGATCGCAGCGATTAAAGCGAGTTTGAAAACTGAGCTGGCTCGTTTGATTTATGGGCTTGGTATTCCCCAGGTTGGTGAGACCACAGCAGAGCAACTGGCGGACTCCTATGGCGAGTTAGAAAAGCTGTATCAGGTAACCGCGGATGAGCTACAAGCTTTACCAGATATTGGCCCGATCGTAGCGCAAAGCATAGTTGACTATTTTTCGAGCACCGAGAATAAAGAGATGTTGTCCAGGCTACTCAGTGCAGGCATTGGCTATCCAAAAGTCGTTAAGTCGTCGATCGCAGTGCAAGACTTACCTTTGCATGGGCAAACCTACGTGCTTACAGGCGCACTCAGTACCTTGTCTCGCTCTGATGCCAAAAAAGCTTTACAAAAACTCGGTGCCAAAGTCACGGGCAGTGTATCTAAGAATACCAGTGTGGTCGTGGTCGGAGCAGAGGCAGGCAGTAAAGCGGCGAAAGCTGAGGAGCTTGGCATTGAGATGATCGATGAAGATCAGTTATTGGCTCTTTTGGATTCGCTCTAACACTGCATCAGTCAATGACTAAAACCATCCACACTTGAGAAACCCTATGTTGTTACGCCGCGTTTCAGAGCATGTTAAGGAGCAAAATTGGTTTGCCGTTTTGGTCGATTTTGTGATTGTGATTGCGGGTGTGTTTATTGGTATTCAAGTCGCTAATTGGAATGAGGCGAGAGGGCTGTCAGAACAGTCGATTGATTTCACCCAGCGTCTACAAGCAGATATTCAAGAAGAAGCTTGGGACTACCAATACATGATCGAATACCATCGAGATGTTAAACAAAATGCAATGCGAGCGATTTCGGTTCTAGAAGGTGATGTCACTCTAAGTGACGAAGAACTTGTTATTGCGGCCTACCGAGCGACTCAAATTAATGTCATCACCCGGCGGCGAGCCACCTTTGATGAGTTGGTTTCAACTGGTAAGTTGCATCTGATAAGCGATGAACTGTTGTTAAAAACTGCCATAGGTATTTACGACTTTGGTATTTACGATACGATTTATGATAGCGGGTATCACTCCAAGTACCGAGAGCAGTTTCGTATGAAGATAAATAGCGCTGTTCAGCTCGCTCTGGGAGAGAGCTGTGGTGACAAGATGGTTGAACCGCTAGATTATGCGGGCATTGTCAATTCGCTCGATTACCCTTGCGAATTGCAGGTCAGTCAGGAGTTGCTTGCCGAGGCGGCTACGACCATTAAAGAGGATGGTGAGTTGCTGTCCTTCTTGCGCCTCAGACTAGCTCAATTGCAGTCGAGTCTTTTCAGTCTAGAGAACTATTATCCAGAAATAAGCGAGACACTTAAGCAATTTAGATAAGTAGGTTGATCAGTTTGCACCGCGTAAAAAGCGGTTTATCACTCGCGGTCAGCAAAGATGTGGTGTTGAGGCTAAATTTTCGAGTTAGCCCGTCTAAGCTTACTCAGCTTAAGAGAGAGTACCTGAGCACTGTTATTCGTGTCTTTAGACGTTCGACTGAGCTCTAATGTCAGACTCTCGTGGCGACTATTCTTTTGAGAGCTGTATGAGTGTTCGTTGGAGTCTATATTGCTCTGTATTTTTCCTAGTGAACCATCGTCGCCATCTTTTCGATAAATCGCGTTAACACACCAACCCACTTCCTCAAGCAGTTCAATGTCTAGCAAGTCTGCTGCATGCTTGCCTTGCAAGCTAAAGGCGGTTTCGCCTAACACGTCTAGAGTTGCGTCTAAATCGATTGCGGAGTCTAAGTTCTTGCACTTGCTGCGCTTATAACTTTGCTTAAGAACGTCTTTGAGAAGTGTTACGTCAAATTGCGAAAGTCCGCAAAATTCCTCCAAACAACTAGATTGGGAATTAACTTGTAAGCGCGCGCTACCCAACTCTTCTGCGCAAAACGACCAGAAGCGTCGAAATGACCAGTTTAGTGGGTTTGAAGCGTGATTAATCGGCATTTCAATTTAATGGCTGTGATAAAATTTCGGGCTGTTCAAAGTTAACGCCAAAAGCAAGTTAGCAACTCAATTTCCTGACTCTCGTCAGTAGATCATAGAGCTGCAGTGATTGGAAGCCAAGATGCTTTTCCAGGCCGCGCTGCTCTTGAGAGCCGCTTTTTAGGAGCGTTTTATTTACTCACTGTTTAGCGCACTGCGATGTCAGCGATTTTGATCATTATTTTACGAGCTCACCGCTGAGTAACGTAAATCCTTAGAATTTTTTAAAGAATGTAATGCAGGTCTCCAAATGAGTCTTAAGAAAGTAAACGTAGCGATTGTTGGTGCCACTGGTGCCGTGGGTGAAACTTTATTGGAAGTGCTCGAAGAGCGCGATTTTCCAGTTGATCAACTGTTTTTGTTGGCCAGTGAGCGATCTGCAGGTACGACTAAAAAGTTTCGAAACAAGTCGATTCGCGTTGAAGATCTTGCAACCTTTGATTTTTCTCAAGTGCAAATCGGTTTGTTTTCGGCAGGTGGTAGTATTTCCGCAGAGTACGCACCTAAGGCGGCTAAAGCGGGGTGTGTGGTAATCGACAATACATCACACTTTCGATATGACGAAGATGTTCCATTAGTGGTTCCTGAAGTTAACGCGCATGCAATTGCTGGCTATAAGGAAACTAATATCATCGCCAATCCAAATTGCTCAACTATTCAAATGCTGGTCGCACTTAAACCATTGCATGATGCGGCTGGTATTACTCGAATTAATGTCGCCACCTATCAGGCCGTATCAGGCACCGGTAAGGTCGCAATGGAAGAGCTGGCGTCGCAAACAGCCAGCTTATTGAACGGTAAACCGATCAAAACTGAGGTCTATGCCAAGCAGATTGCATTCAATGCCATACCCCATATCGATTCATTTGAAGAGAATGGGTATACACGCGAAGAGATGAAAATGGTTTGGGAAACTCAAAAAATCATGGAAGACCCAGAGATACAGGTAAATCCTACAGCAGTGAGGATTCCGGTATTTTTTGGTCACTCTGAGGCCTGCCATATCGAAACTAAAGAAAAACTCACTGCTGCCGCTGCACTCAAGCTATTACGTAAGGCTCCAGGCGTAAAGGTTCTGGACAAAAGAGAAGATGGTGGTTATCCGACAGCCGTGACCGAAGCTTCAGGCAAGGACGCGGTGTTCGTTGGGCGTGTTAGAGAAGATATCTCGCACCCAAATGGGCTGAATCTATGGGTTGTAGCGGATAACGTGCGCAAGGGCGCAGCGACCAACAGTGTACAAATTGCTGAGTGTTTGCTTAAAGACTATCTTTGATTAGTAGGTCTTCTAACGTTTTTACAATTGAGTTGAATAAAAGCCAATGGCAAGCTGTATAGATAAAGCGGCTTCCTGGATTTTTTGCCGAAGTTGCTTAAAACTTATGTAGCTTGTTACAATGTGGCTCTAAATCATTAAAAATAAAGAGCTTTTTTCAATTAAAAGCGGTATATATAGGCTTCGTAAGCGCCAATTTCGCGCGACATGTGCGAGACTGCGAGCTAAATGCGGGGTTGCAGAGTCTGTTATTAGGCGATGCAGCGGCGGTTTAGCACTGTTTATGAGGGATTTCGGGCCAAAGCACTGTGTTTCAGGGGTGAATTACTACGCAGCATTGGTTTTCTCGTTTTGGTGACCTAATAAGGGTAGGTCGCTTAGGCGTTTATATAATTCGGTTCAATTGACCTGTACCAAATTACCTGTACTAAATTTCCTGTACTAAGGGACTTTTTGGGGAATAGGGTTGAGCTGACAAAGTTTCAGAAAAGAAGAATAGATGATAGCTACGCAACGAAGTTTTAAGATGGTTACTCGGCTTTTGGTTCCGGTGTGTGCCAGTGTTTGGGTGAGTGTTGCATGGGGTTTAGGCTTAGGATCTCTGGAGGTTCAATCCAATTTGGACCAGCCGCTCGACGGAATAATCGAGCTCAGGCTCGCCGAAGGCGATGACATTGCGTCTATTGATGCTCGAATCGCCTCGCGCGATGAGTTCGAAGACTTAGGGATTGATTACCCAGAATATCTAGGGGCAGTACGATTAGTTGTTGAGCAACGAGCAGGCGCGTCCGTGTTACGTATTTTGAGTGATTCGGTCATTAATGAACCATTTGTGCATTTGTTGATTCGAGTCGATTGGTCTGGCGGAAGCTTTCTACGTGAATACACTGCACTGATCGATCCGCCGGTTTATGCCGCCGACACACCTCCCGCTATCTCGCAACCGCGGGTTATTGAAGATTCATTTGTGGCGCCTGAGTCTCAACCGCGCCTTGAGTCTGATATTAATCAAGACATCTTCGCCGAAGAGCCAGCTGATACTTCGGTTGAACCGAGCTTTGATGCAATCGAGTTAAGTGATGACTATACCCAGTCTGACGATTACATCTCGTTTGAAGACGCACCCAGTGATAGTTTCTCAGATGCTGATACAGGCGTTAGCCAGTCTGATGGTATCGATGCGCAGTATGGTCCCGTTGTGGCGGGCGAAACGCTAAGTCAAATTGCCCGTGATCTGCAAGCTCAGTTTCCGGATTTGAGCATTTACCAAATTATGAAGGTGATGTTCGAGGAGAATCGCGGCGCCTTCATTGAAGGTAATATCAATGGCTTGCTGGCCGGTTCGATCCTAAA
>CAZOIG010000350.1:0-4334 GCA_964579235.1 uncultured Gammaproteobacteria bacterium | reverse complement strand
CGTGGACTATACGGTTATAAACCAGATCCAGCGCATATCGAGAAAGTTCTGCGCGATCTTTCTTTGTGGGACAAAAAGGACAATCAGCTACGGATGTTGTCGGGCGGGATGAAGCGCCGGGTATTGATAGCAAAGGCTTTGTCACACAGTCCTCGGGTTTTGTTTTTAGATGAGCCTACCGCTGGTGTGGATGTGGAGCTGCGCAAGGATATGTGGCGGTTAGTGAGTGAGCTGCGTGAGACTGGCGTGACTATTATCCTGACCACACACTACATCGAAGAAGCCGAGGAAATAGCGGATCGGGTTGGCGTTATCAATGATGGGCAAATTTTGCTGATTGAAAACAAGTCCGATTTGATGAGCAAGATGGGTAAAAAGCAACTCGTAGTTGATCTGCGTGATAGCGTTGCGGCCATTCCCGAATCGCTGGCTCAATACGACTTAGAGTTGTCGCCCAACGGCGAGACCGTCACCTACACCTACGATACCTCAGCGGACGCAACCGGTATTACCTCTTTGTTGCAAGATTTGTCAGCGGCTGGAATCCAGTTGAAAGACATCAAAACCACGCAAAGTTCGCTTGAAGATATCTTCGTCGATCTTGTGCATCAGGACTAAGTCTTATGAATACCAGTGCTATTTACGTTATCTATCGTTCCGAGATGATGCGCGCGTGGAACACCTTATTCCAAACTGTTGCTTCGCCGGTCATTTCAACCTCTCTGTATTTTGTAGTATTTGGCGCCGCTATTGGCTCTAAAATAACCGCCATTGATGGCGTCGAATATGGCTTGTTTATTGTGCCTGGTTTAACGATGTTGTCTTTACTAACTCAGAGCATTTCAAATGCCTCATTCGGGATTTTCTTTCCCAAGTTTAACGGCACCATTTACGAAATTTTGGCGGCCCCATTGTCGTTTTTCGAGGCGATGATCGCTTATGTGGGAGCGGCAGCGACTAAGTCGTTCATTATTGGTGTGATCATTTTATTGACCGCCAACTTGTTTGTAGACTTGCGGATCGCCCACCCAATCTGGATGCTCACCTTTTTGGTGTTGACCTGTATTTCATTCAGCCTCTTCGGTTTTATCATAGGTCTTTGGGCGAATAATTTTGAAAAGCTGCAAATCATTCCAATCTTGATCATTACGCCATTGGTGTTTCTGGGCGGCACGTTTTATTCGATCAGCATGTTGCCGCCATTTTGGCAGACTGTGACCTTGTTTAATCCGGTGGTCTATCTGATCAGCGGGTTTCGCTGGAGCTTTTTTGAGGTATCGGATGTTAACGTGTGGCTGAGCCTTGGCATCATCGTTTTGTTTTTGTCTGTTTGCCTAGCCATCGTAGCGTGGATATTCAAGACGGGTTACGGTCTTAAGGAGTAAACCAAACAGGCTATGAATTCGATAGAGGACTTTCGCCTAGACCTAGGCCAGACATCTGAAGTGGCCATGGCGCTCACTTTGGCGACGATGATGTTCTCGGTTGCCCTTGGTCTTCGGGCCGAGCATTTCGCGTTTTTCAAGCACTCTCCGCGGCTTTATTTTGGTGGCGTTGCCGCGCAACTTATTGCGCTGCCTATCGCAACCTTGGCGTTATGCTTTATCTTCAATCCTAGCCCGACTATCGCTTTGGGCATGATTTTGATTGCATGCTGCCCGGGCGGCAATGTGTCGAATCTTTTGGTTTTGCTGGCTAAAGGTAATACCGCACTGTCGGTATCGTTGACCGCAACATCAAGTGTTGCCGCCGCGTTCATCACGCCCGTAGCGATTATATTTTGGAGCTCACTGTATCCGCCCACCCGAGATCTACTGAATCAGATCGAATTTGATACCTTGAGTTTTTTGATCCAAACCAGCGTGATTCTCGCTTTGCCATTGTTCGTAGGCATGGCCGTAGCGCACTTTTATCCGCGCGCGGCTGCGACGATACAAAAGCCCCTCGTTACGTTGTCGAGCTTTGGACTGTTCGCTATTATTATTACTGCAACTGTGCGGTACTTAGACCAATTTGCCTTACTTGGTTTGAGTTTCTTTGCGCTGATTATTTTTCATAACGCTTTGGCGTTTTTTATTGGCTATGTTGCGGCACGCATTGTTCGCGCCGACATCGCATCACGGCGTGCCTTGGTATACGAGGTTGGAATTCAAAATTCTGGTCTCGGAATTGTCATTTTACTTACTCAGCTTGACGGCATGGGCGGCGCGGCTGCAGTCGCTGGCATTTGGGGAACGTGGCACATTATTGCCGGGCTATTTTTGGTTTTCATTTTCCGACAAATAGACAAGCGCGAAATTATTGCATAACAAAACGGAGCATTGCCTGAAGAGCGGTGCTGTTCATCAACAGGAGGAGTCACATGTTTGATTTAAAGATTATCAATGGTTTGGTGTATCGCGGAGACGGTGCCGAGCCTGAGCAAACCAATGTCGCGATCAAGGGTGGAAAGATTGTTGAGGTCGGCGAATGCGCCGGCGAGACTAAACAAGAATATGACGCACAGGGTGCAATCGTTACCCCTGGCTTTGTTGATGTACACACTCATTACGATGGCCAGATTTCTTGGGATGAAGAATTAAAACCGTCGGTAAATCATGGTGTAACCACGGCTGTATTGGGCAACTGCGGCGTTGGTTTTGCCCCGTGTCGTGCGCAAGATCGAGACAAGTTGATTCGTTTGATGGAAGGCGTTGAAGACATCCCCGGAACGGCTCTACACGAAGGCATTAACTGGGAGTGGGAAACCTTTCCAGAGTATATGGACGCCATTGATAAGCGCCCGCATACAATTGATTTTGCGGTTTTGGTACCGCATGACCCGGTTAGGGTGTTTGCGATGGGTGATCGGGCTGTGTTCGACGAGCCAGCCAATGAAGACGATATACAAGCCATGCAAACCATTGTCCGCGAAGCTATGGAGGCTGGCGCTGTGGGGTTTTCTACTGGGCGTAGCGACGCGCATAAAACCTCAGACGGTGAATGGACGCCAGCCAGTGAAGTAGGCAAAGATGAGTTAGTAGGTATTGCGCAAGCGTTTCAAGGTTTGGACTACGGTGTTCTTCAGGCGGTTAATGATTTCGATATGGTGCGTCCAGAGGATAACTTTGATAAAGAGTTTGAACTAATGGAAGCCTACTTTAAGGCGAGCGGTGGCAGACCTGGTTCTATGTCATTGATGCAGCGTGATTTCGTGCCGGACGACTGGAAAAAAATCATCGAACGCAGTGAGAAACTCAATAGTGAAGGTTTAGATATTAGCCTACAGGTTGCGCCTCGAGCCATTGGTGTTTTTAATGGCTTGAACTGTACTTTTCACCCTCTGATGGCGTTCCCAAGTTATCTCGCGATCAGTCAAAAGCCGCTGGCTGAGCGCGTGGCGATTATGCGGGATCCAGAGTTCAAGGCTAAGTTGCTCGCAGAGGATGTTGTGAATTTAGCCGGTCCAGGCTCATCGGTGCCGCCTTTGGTTGACATGATGATTGCGCAGTTCCCTGAATTGGCCGAGAAGATGTTTAAGCTGGACCATAACGGCGTGGTGGATTACGAGCAGCAGAATGACACATCTATTGCTGGTCAGGCTCGACGCGATGGGCAAACGGTTTGGGAGAAGGTGTATGACATCATGCTTGAAGACGACGGCAAGGCATTGATCTATTTCCCAGTCTACAACTACACCGAAATGAACTACGACAACGTCTACACCATGCTGACTCATCCGAAGGCCTTGCCCGGTTTGTCAGACGGCGGAGCGCACGTAGGCACCATTTGTGATGCGAGTTTCCCGACTTACCTGTTAAGTTATTGGACACGCGATAGGGCTCGCAAGGGCCGTAAAAGCATCACTCTGCAGCGTGCTATTCAAATGTTAACGGCGGATGGTGCGGACTACCTCGGCTTACCTGATCGAGGCCGCATTGAAGTTGGGATGAAAGCCGACATTAATGTGATTGACTATGACAAGTTGGATCTTGGTGTGCCGCAGATGGTGCAAGATTTACCAGCAGGTGGTCAAAGGTTGTTGCAGCCGGTAACTGGCTATCGCGCGACGTTTGTTTCGGGCCAGCAAGTCATCGACAACGATGAAGTGCTTGCTGCCAGACCAGGCCGGTTAGTGCGGCTCAACGAGTACGCCGCGACGGCGCAAGCGTCTTGATCTAACGCACACAATCTAACTCACACAAACAGCCGTTGCCTCGGCTCTTTGTGTGAGCTCTTCATCTAAAAGTCAGATCTAAGATTGATCATGGTCTGCAACTGTTTCGCAGTGCGCTGCTTGTTCTGGCGATTAATCTGATGGGCTATGTACACGGCTTTGCTCTTGTAATGAAAGC
>CAZOIG010000349.1:0-10414 GCA_964579235.1 uncultured Gammaproteobacteria bacterium | reverse complement strand
TGAGTTAGACCCACTTAAGGGAACGTGAACGAGAACAGCGTCACAGAACGCGGAAAACAAATCTGAGTGAAGGCAGAGACATTATGAAAACTTTAAAGACATATATCGGACTTGGGGCTTTGGCTATTGCTGCATCGGCAGCTCCGGCAATCGCGGAAACAAATCAGACCGCCACCGCAGGTGATCAATCTGTTAGCGTCGTACATCGCATTGGTAGCACTATCGCCAACCAGGCGACTTACAACGCAAGCTCAGCTGGTTACAAGTGGGGTAATCGCGCACCGTCTCCAACTAGTGCTAATACATGGGCAACCGGCAAAACTGGAACTGCCAGTCAGGGCTACAAGTGGTCACAGAAACAGGCCGGTGACAAAAACCCAATGAGTGACTATGCAGGATCTGCCGGTTACCAATGGAAGACTATGGGAGATCACACGCAGGCAGGCTACCGCTGGCGTGCGCAGAACACTCCTGAAGTAGCTGGCTATCGCTGGCGTGCGCAGAATACCCCTGAAGTTGCTGGCTATCGCTGGCGTGCGCAGTAAGTAAGCAAAGCGGGGAGCCCCTCTTACAGTTTCATAACGAGGGCATCCGCAGCTACAGATATTGCCAATTTCCATAAGAGGCATCAGTGGGCGCAACTCCTTCACTTCGCCTGCTGATGCCTCTGCCTTACTTGTCTGGTTTACCTAGTAATAATTGATTAAACTCTGCTGAATCACGCAGGGGCCAGCATTCGCAATGAATAATGAGTGGGCAAAAGTTGTCTTAGCTTTACTTATTGTTTGCCTCTCTGGTTTTAGTTTTGCAAAAGATCTTCCCGACCTAGCGAAGTATGAGTTCGTTCTTAGCCCAATCTCTGTTCACTTAACACAGCAAACCGTCCAAACGACTTATCAAGACTCACGCGGCGCCTTGTGGTTCCTCACTCAGGAAGGATTGAATAAGTACAACGGGCACGAAGTTGAAAACTTTAGATACTCCCCCAACACCTCTTCCTCAATCTCTTCAAATGACGTCACTGGTATTACCGAAGATTCGCAGAACGAGCTATGGATATCTACGCTCGGCGGCGGGCTAAACAAGTACAACGAAACGAGAAACTCATTTACGTCTTTCTTTGCAGAAGCAGAGAATTTAGATTCACCTATTTCAAATGATATATTTTCAGTATTTGCAGACAGTTCAGGTTTGATCTGGTTGGGATATGAGAATGCGTTTAGCTCATTCGATCCTGTTCAAATTAAGTTCAAACATTACGTTCCCGACTCTGAAAAGATCCCCTATTTAGGCGAGGTATTGGACTTTGCCGAGACCAGCGACGGCGTGGTTTGGGCGGCTACATATAGCGGTGGATTAGTGCGCATCGATCCAGAAAAGGATCGAGTCACGGTAGTACGGCATGAATCTGGAAACAATGAATCAATCGCTTCAAACAATCTTTCGCGAATCACAGTTGATAGCGGGGATAACGTATGGGTGGCGACAAGAAGTTCTGGAGTCTCAAAATACAATCCGAGCAGCAACCTTGCGCATAACTACCGCAGCAACCCAGAGGACTTCAACACTTTATCTTCTGATGAAACGTTAGATATCACTCAAGATTTAGAGGGCAATATTTGGGTAGCGACACACCAGGGGTTGAGCGTCTTAGAAAAAGGTACAGATACATTCAATAGAAAAGTTATTCAGACCGCTGACTTAGCCCAGAGTAATACCTTTAGCATCTATCAATCCCGAGAAGGTAAGTTGTGGGCTGGAACCTTTTACGGTCTCACAGAGGGCAACAAGTTACTATTTCAGAAACACAACACGCTTAGTTCGAATCTTTCTAGCGACTCCGTAAATTCCTTTGGCGAGACAGGCGACGGCAGCTTTTGGGTCGGAACGGACGACGGACTGAATCGGTTACGACCTGGCGCTGACAAATTCGAGTGGATTAACGAATCAACAAATCCCATCAGAATAGATAACTCAGTAGTAATGAGCATACTGGGCGAGGATAGCACACTGTGGGTCGGCACCTTTAATGGCGGACTTATACAGATTGATCTCTCTTCAAATCTAACTACGACTTACAAAAACTCCACTTTGGACTCAGAATCTTTAGGAGCAAATGGCGTAACTTCAATTCTCAGAACGTCAGATGGAAGCTTATTGATCGGAACTTTTGGCGGCGGATTAAACATCTTGAAAGAGGATAGCGGCACTTTCAAGCGGTTAACCCATGACCCACTTAATCGCTCTTCGCTTAGTAACAATAATGTTATCGCATTGTTTGAAGATTCTTTCGGTTACGTTTGGGTTGGCACTGAAAACGGACTAAATAGGTACGACTCATCATCGGATAAATTTACAAGCATTCACTCCGAGCGGGGCAAAGAAACCAGTCTGTCATCGGATATGGTTTGGGCAATGTATGAAGACCTGGATAGAAATCTCTGGCTAGGAACAAATGGTGGTGGACTTAACAAATGGGAGGCAGACGATAGGTCTAGGCTAGTAGCAAGATTTCATCACTATTCAGAGAAAATCGCACTGCCAAGTTCCAATATATATGGAATAAGATCTGACAATCTTGGCTATCTGTGGCTTTCCCATAATCGGGGGCTAACAAAGTTTTCTCCAAAAGAGCTTAGGGCGTATCACTTCGACGTGCGAGATGGATTACAAGACGCCGAATTCAATATGGGAGCCGCATTTAAGTCCTCAATCGGAGATATCTACTTCGGCGGGAATCGAGGCTACAACCTAGTTGAACCTTCTCTGATATCGGAAAAATCTGAAGCCCCAATTGTTAGTATTTCTGAAATTAGAGTCATGAATCAGAGAGCTTCTTTCGATGAACCATACAACAGCTTGGCAGAGCTTACCCTGCAGCATACTGACACAATGTTTTCAGTCGAGTTTTTTGCAGCGGACTATTCAAGTCCTCAGTTGATAAAATACGCTTATAAACTGGATGGGGTAAACCCTGATTGGGTTATTTCCGAGGATGCAAGGATAGCTTCCTTTACCACTCTGCCAGCTGGTCAATATAGATTGAACCTGGCTGCAGCTAGCCCAGATGGCGTTTGGAACTGGGAGGGTAGAAGTTTACCTATCACAGTTCTGCCACCACCTTGGCGCAGCTCATGGGCTTACATTCTATATGTGGTCGTAGCCTTAGCTGCTATAGCGATGATGGCCCACAGAGTCCGGAGAAATTCTAGATTAGCGGAGATAAGACAAAGAGAGCTGGAAAATAAGGTTCAAGAAAGAACTGTTGATCTGGAAAAAGCTCGCGAGTCGGCTGTTCAAGCCAATAAAGCTAAATCTGAGTTTCTGGCAACCATGAGCCATGAAATTCGAACACCTATGCATGGCATGATTGGCATGACTGAATTACTGCTTCATACGGAATTGACTGATCAACAAAAAAAATTCGCCAAAGCAGCTCACAATAGCGGGGCCTCACTGCTCAACCTAATTAATGAAATTCTAGATTTTTCTAAAATTGAGGCATCCAAGATAGAGCTCGAAGAGACCGTATTTGGTTTGACTAAGTTGATAGACGAAATTTGTTATCTTCAAGCAGAGCCGGCAGAGAGAAAGGGCGTCAATTTGGTGAACATTTGTGATCCCAATATGCCCGATGAACTGATCGGCGATCCGACTAAGATTCGTCAGGTACTAATGAACCTTATTAGTAATTCAATCAAATTTACCCATGATGGACACGTAACAGTCAGGTCAACTTTTAAGCCTTCCCCGTCCAAAAATAATGGTTTGATCCTATATATGGTCGTCGAAGACGAGGGAATCGGGATGGATGAGGAGACTCAGACAAGAGTCTTCGAACCATTCACTCAGGCTGATGCCAGCACTACTAGAGAGTATGGCGGAACAGGTCTGGGATTAACAATATCCAGAAAATTCATAGATCTGATGGGCGGTGACATCTTTGTTCAGTCTGTGCCAGGTTCAGGTACTTCAATCACAGTGTCCATACCTCTGGTTTCTAAAGAACCAATAACCGGCAACAAGCACCCTGTCGAAAAGAGAGCTCTTCTTATTACAACGGATGAAGCAATAGCAGAGATGGTTTCATCGCATTTCGAATACTTTGGAATAAGCACTGAAAAGGTAGAAAGTATACTTGAGCTAGAAAGTGCGGAAACCGTGGCAGACTTTTTGATCATTGACTATGACTCTGCCCGCGCCGTCGACTTCAGCAAAACAACGAATGGCAAGTTGGGTGGAGCTCAAGTTATCGTACTCGTACCCCTATCTTTCGATCATTCCGAAGAGAATCTGCAGTCTCTAGCTATTTTGGCTAAACCATTAACTCGAACTTCGATCAAGCAATTAGTTGACTCTCATACCGTAGCTCAAAGAGAGAAGAGAGAACTATCAAATAATTTGTCCGAGAATGAACCTTTGCCCCGTGTATTGGTTGCGGAAGATGTTGAAACCAATCAACGCATTGCTCAAGAGATGATTGAAATGCTGGGATACAGTGTAGACATCGCTCGCAATGGAAAAGAGGCAGTAGAAAAATTTAGAGCTGCCAATTACTTACTTGTCTTCATGGATTGTCAAATGCCGGTTATGGACGGATATGAAGCAACCGCGGAAATCCGTGAGTTTGAGAAAATCAGCAAAAGGAAACCAACTCCTATTGTAGCGCTTACAGCTGGTACCAGCCGAGAGGAAAGGGAAAGATGTAGAGATGCTGGAATGGATCAACATTTGACTAAGCCATTTTCAGTCGCTGATTTAGAAGGTGCTCTAGTAACATACACCGACGTGGACGCAATCACTGGACATCCAGGCGGCCTCGAGTTAAAACCACGCGTAGAGAAACATCGCAGCGATTCTGATGAACTTGAGATTTTTAACCTTGCAGCGTTGGAGAGCATTAAGGAAGTAGAGAAGCAGACTGGAAAAGAGCTCCTACCTCAGCTTTTTCAAGGTTTTCAAGCGCAAATGGATGAGAAGCTAGCGGAACTAGAACACCATATCATCGAAGAAGATATCACCGAGATATACAAAGCGGCACATGCTATTAAGTCTATGAGCGCGAACTTAGGTGCAGAGAAAGTCAGAGCTCTGAGCGCAACTATCGAGTCATCAGCTAAGTCGGGCATTACGCTAGATTTTATGGATGAACTTTCTCGTCTAAAAGAGTTTTACGTTGAGTTCTCAGACGCTTTCAAGCCAGTAGTCCTAGAAAGCGTAAACAACTAATAATGCTGACGATATTAGTGGAGACTCGCTGGTCATGACATCAAATCCACGAACCAAATTTTGTGCTATAAGTTACTAATGATCGATAAAACCCAAGCTTCTTAGCAGTAACTTGAGCCAGCTCTTCGGATGCCCTCTAGAAACATCCAGATTGTGCTCATAAAAATACTTGTTCTCTTAGTTACCTATTTAAAATCCATTAGCTGCCCAGCCAGCGAACCTCAATCCTACTTTCTGCAAAATAACTTATCAAAAATGGTGGGAGACAGGTCAGTTACTACTCTCCTGAGAGCTTCAGACCGTTTGTGGATAGGAACCCAGAATGGTCTCTACTTTTATGATGGCAGTAAGCTAAAGATCGCCACTTCTAGCGACAGTAACGTTGGAACATACTTTTCTTCCCATATCACTGCTCTAGAAACCTCAAAGCAAGACCGTGATATTTGGATATCCAGTCTGAATCAGGGAATTATGAGATACATTCCTAGGTTCAATCTTTTCGATCAACCTATCATTTTGGATCCGTCTCTGTTGATTTCTGCTTTAGAGATAGACGTTCGAGGCAATATATGGGTAGGCACTGACGGGGGCGTATTTGTTTTCTCCAACAAAGATTATTTGGACATTACGCCAACCGAAGTAGAAGGGCTCAGCAAAGAACTCGGCTCCATATCAGATATATCTCAAGATAATTCTAGTAGAGTTTGGATTTCTGCTGAAAGTGGAGTTCTCATCCATAATCCGAATACAAAAGAGACGACCCTAGTTTGCTCTGGAGATCCGGAGAACTGTAAATCTGAAGGCAATAGAGCGACAGCTCTCGGGCGTTCTAGTCGGTCCACAATGCTAATTGCATATGCGAATGGCTTTTTCGAAGAGTGGAATTTAGAGGAAAATAAATCAAGATTAGATTTTCGCGCCAATCTGACCGACTCAATACACACGACTAAGGTCCTTTACCATAAAGATGTACTTTGGATTGGCACAGACATCGGTCTGCTAAGAATAGATCAGAATAGTGATAAGGAATCGTTTTTCACTATCGATAACTCAAAGCTTTCAAACAATCATATAACAGATATTCTGCCGACAGAAACGGGGATCTGGGTCGCGACTTACAAAGGTCTAAACTTACTTACAGAATCTTCGATAGCAAATTTTAACTACAAAAATAGTGCAGTATTCGATGAGGTCTTGTCTTTTACTGAAGGCCAAGATGGCCAGATATTTGTCGGAACCTATGGGGGTGTATATCAATTTGAGGAGGATACCAACAAACATCAAAGAGTAATTCTAGAAAAGATTGAGTCTACGGCGGCTAACCAGAAGGCCATGTCTTTGGCGGCAGACGGACATAGACTCTATGTTGGAACAAGGGGTCAAGGCGTCAAAGTAATCAATCTGAAGCAGCGGGGTTACATACACGCTCAATCAATTCTGAGCAAGGAATCGATCACTAAGCTTCTTCTTTCAGCAACAGGGAAACTATGGATTGCGACATATAGCGGAAAGCTTTACGCCACATCATTTGACCCTGAAAAATCCAAACTAGGAAATCTGGAATTACATCGGACTACCAGCGACGCGCCGATAATTACTCTAACACCTATTAATTCTGGAGAAATTCTGGTCGGGACTGAAAAGCATTTATACACGCTAAAAGAAGGCGGCGGAGAGCTTGAAAGACTGAGAATAGATTTTGAAGAGCTTGAATTTGAACCGATTATCCTTTCCGTCAAGGTTGATAACTTCGGATTTACTTGGATAGGAACCCTATCCGATGGGCTATTTAGGAAGGCAAATGGACAGAGAATTGCCCATCGAGTGAAAAGTTCGAATCTCATTTCTGGAAACCGGGCCACATATTCGATATTCGAAATTCAGATCGACAACCTAGGAAACGTATGGTGTTCTACATCCGACGGCATACTAAAGTTTGATAAAGAAGGGGAATTTATCGGGAGAATAGGCGTAAGGGATGGGTTGCAGGGTCTCTCGTTCAATTTCGGCGCATCATTTATAGACTCTCGAGGAAGACTATATTTTGGGGGAAGCAATGGTTACAACAGGTTTGATCCTCACTTACTTGATTTTTCAATGACACAACCAAAAATGAATCTGACCAGTCTATACATCAACGGCATTGCTCCGAGTCATAACTATGCATTGAGACATATCAATAGAATCAAACTAGAACATAACGACCGTAGCCTTAGACTTGAATTCAATATCGACGATAAATTCTCCCCCCTTGAAGCTTTCTATAGATTTCGACTGCACCCTTTACAAAAGTCTTGGATTTCTTCAGATACAGTTGGCATAGCCAACTACAACAACCTCGCACCCGGGGAATATCTGTTCCACGCACAGGGCACTGACTCCGCGGGTAATACCAACAGGGAGGGTATACAGCTACAGGTAATCGTGCATCCACCGCCTTGGGCCACTTGGTGGGCGTACACGATTTACTTTCTGGCAGCTGGTCTTTTAGCATGGCTGGCCTGGCGCTGGTTTTACACCTATCAGCTTAAAGAACGCGCCATGGTATATGCTCGGGAAATGAATCTCGAGGCCGATCATGCAATCGACGAGTTACAGGAACAGATAGATGTTCAGGACGAACTGATCAGCTCGGTACATCAAAGAAGTCTTGCTACCCTGGGCTTTCTCGAGGATGTATCAGACCTTAGCGACCGCGCGTCAGGCGATCCTCACAATAAGTCACATACACGCAGAAGTATTCAAGCGCTTATCTGCCTGGAAAACTCTCTGCTGTATCAGCAAGATCGACTTTATGCAGATCTTCATAGATGTACGGAGGACATCACCTCGCATCTGCTGACAGAACATGAAACAGACATCAATTCGGTCAGCATCATTAACGACGTAACGCCAAAGCCGATTGATGCCAAAGTTGGGGTGCTCCTGGCTACCGCCATCTATGAATTAGTTGAGAACTCGTTGGCACATGCATTCAGAGATCGGCCAATGGGTAACTTCCTGAAAATATCCCTCGAGGCAGTTGATCGTCCCGCAGCCTCCGTTGTTGACTACAAGCTCACGGTAAATGATAACGGAGCCGGGCTGCCTGAGGAGTTCACACAAGTAAAGGGCGGAGGCATGGCCGTTCTGAAGTTGATCTCAGAAAAACTTAACGGCTCAGTCCAACATGCCGATAATTCTGGTTCAGAAGTCAGCCTCCAGTTCAGTACCGCCATGCTGGAAAACTGAGTACTACGAGACTTGCATATCCTGGGCGCCAAGCTGACACTTGGGGAAACAACCAGAAGGACAAACAAGCTTTGATAGGGGCAAAGGCGGAACTCAGAGATACGGTGCTCGGGCGACCGTGCCACATTGTTGTCGCCGACGAAGACGGTACAGGCAAGGACCTGGTGGCAATCGCCCTCCAGGAACTGCAAAGAATAACGAGCAAGTTCAGCTCATCTCACCCTGAAAGCATCATTAGCCAGATCAACGCGAACGCGGGTTCCGATGCCATCACACCGCTCGATCCCGAGACCCACAGTCTGTTCCAGTATGTCGCCGCGATGTGGGAACAGAGCCGGCACATGTTCGATCCTTCCGCCACACTTTTATCCAGGTGCTACCAGGGCAGGAGCAGCGCGGACGGCATCGACCCCGCGCTAAAGGCACCGCTGGCAAAAGTCGGCTGGTCCAAGCTCGAAGTCACCGACGAAGGTGCCAGGCTGCCCACCACGGGTATGCACATAGACCTGAACAGTTGCGTTCGCCCTTATGCGGTAGATCGCACATGCAAGTTGCTCTCGGCCCAGGGCGCTCGCAACGTCCTGGTTGACCTGGATACGGACATCGCTACCTGCGGCAAGCAACCCGATGGGGCCAACTGGCTGGTAGGGATTCGCCATCCGCTGGGCAACCGCACCGCTATCACGCGTGTGAAGCTTAACCAGAAAGGCTATGCCGTAAGGGGTGACTTCGAGAATCCCCTGATGCTCGCCGGAGAGCGATTTAGCAGGGCACTAAGCCCTGTAGATGGAAAGCCAGTGCCCGGACTACTCACCGTTGCCGTCGTTGCAGACTCGGGGCTGGAAGCCTGTACCGCGGCAAACATTGCCCGGCTCAAAACTGAGTCCGCAGCATTAAAGTGGTTGGATACGCTCGGCCTGAAATGGCTGGCAGTTACGCGGAACCTGGAATGCGTTGGGCCACTGGCCCCCGCTACCCAAGCGAGCTGACTTTAACAGCCCTTGAAACGCGGCGTCCGCTTTTCCGCCTGGGCTGCGAATCCTTCTTGCAGATCTTCCGAGCTGTTGCATTGCTCAGCCAGTGACTGCGCCTCTGCCATATCGATAGAGCCAGCGGCAGCCTGCGCAAGAATATGCTTCATTACGCGCACAGACATGGGCGCTAGCCCGGCGATATGTGCCGCCAGCTCATCTGTTTTCTCGCTCAACTGAACAGGCATCACCAGGTGATCCAAAAAGCCTATGTCCAGCATATCCTCGGCTGAGAAAGTCTCGGATGCTACCAGTATTCGCTTTGCGAGATTTACGCCAAGCCGTTCAACAAATCGTTGAATTCCGCTGATGGGATAGCACAGGCCGATAGCCGCTGCCGGCACACGCAAACGTGTTCCTTCTATTCCTATCCTAAAATCGCAGCTGAGCGCCAACTCGACGCCACCCCCGAAAACATTGCCATTGATCGAGCAAATCGTGGGGATCTCCAGGGCCGCCAATTGATCCGTCGTCGCCTGAAAGGTGTCGCCACTAATCTGGCCGGAGTTGAGCTCACCCAGGGAGGCTCCGGCGCAGAATGTCTTGTCGCCGGCACCGGTCACCACCAGTACCCGGACCTGTTTGTCTTCACTCACCTGCGCCAGGGTGGACTGAATCGCCTCCAACTCGGCCTGCCCCAGCGAGTTATGCCGCTCGGGATTATTCAGCAGCAGATGCCCCACGTGCCCTTTCTGGCTGTAAACAATAGTATCCGTCATGATTCATTTACCTCAGTGCGCGCCGGAATTCTTGCACAACAGGGCCCCGGTCGCCACTCGCATGGACAACATAGTGCGCGGGATCCATACTGATTTAACTGTAGTTGATCCAGGACATGACATGAGCAAACGATGTGGCTGGTGCGGCGATGACCCACTTTACGTCGATTACCACGACAAGGAATGGGGCGTACCGGTACGCGA
>CAZOIG010000348.1:0-8645 GCA_964579235.1 uncultured Gammaproteobacteria bacterium | reverse complement strand
CCGGGCGGCGCTCGCATTCTATTGCGTGATCAGCGCACTGAAATTGCTTTTTTGGAGGTTGCGCGCGGTGGTATTTTACGCCGAGGTTTACCGCTTGAAAGAGTTGATGCTTCGTTAATTACTAATGTGGCGAGCGACCATTTGGGTCAATATGGCATCGACACCGTAGAAGACTTAGCTCGGGTGAAGTTCGTTGTGAGTCAGGCGCTTGATGATAAAGGCGTGTTAGTGCTCAATGCTGAAAACGAGTTGGTGGTTAATGAAGTAAAGCGAGTTGTTAGCGAGAAGCAACAAATCGAATCGCTGTCTAAACAAGCCATCGAGGCGGTTTTCGCTACCCAAGTGTGTTGGTTTAGCAAAGATCCCAACAACCACATTTTGGTGGAACATCGCGAGTCAGGCGGTCGCGCGGTTTACGTTGATGGCATGCAACTGGTTTACGCCAGCGAGAATGAATCAGTCTCGATCATCGATATTCGCAAAATTCCAATGACCTTTAACGGTCACGCTCAACATAACGTTGAAAACGCCTTAGGTGTAGTCGGCTTGTGCTGCGCTTTGGGGCTCCCAATGGATGCGATTCGAGATGGCTTGGTCAATTTTGCCAGTGACCCCAAAGACAACCCGGGTCGAGGCAACCTCTATGAAGTAGAGGGTAAGCGGGTGATTGTGGACTTCGCGCACAATGCTCACAGCATGCAGGCCGTGGTCGACATGGTGGAGCAAATGCCAGCGGCGAAACGCTGGGTTATGTTTGGCCATGCGGGTGACCGAAGTGATCAAGATTTACGAGATTTGAGCGATGCGGTTGCCCAAATGCGGCCCGATCATTTCATATTGTGTGAATATGAAAATTACTTAAGAGGTCGCGAGTTAGGAGAGATCCCAGCCGTAGTGTCTGATTATCTAAAGCAGCAGGGCATTGCTGAGGAAACGATTTCAATAGTCAGTGGCCCCGTGAAGGGCGCCAAACTAGCCTTAGATTCGGCTGAGCCGGGAGATGTTATTTTGTTGTTCGTGCTCGATGACCGCGACGCGGTACACGAATTTTTGTCACGTTAAGCCTGTTGCGCACTTTATCCGCGTTCCAACGGTCGGGGAAAGCTACAAAACTACAAATACTAAAAAAGCCGCTGCTCGTATTGAATACGGTGACAGCGGCTCGAGACTAAAACTGCGCTAATTCGGTGCTCTGTATTTAGCCACCGAAACTGTCTACATTGGTTGCTTCGGCCATTACTTTTAAAGAATCGGCACGCAAGTCCAACTTGTTTTGCGCGTAGTACTTGGCGGGTAACTCAGTTAATTCGCCCGCTACTTTTAGCGCGGTTGCCATCAATTGCTCTTGAGGAACGACCACGTCTAGGAAGCCTGACGCAACCGCTTCTTGTGGGTTGGCGGGTAATGATTGAACAATTCGTTTGAATTGGTCTTGAGGCGAAATTCGAGTTTTTGCGATTTCCAAAAGCAAATCACCAAAGGGCATATTGATGGCTGTTTCTGGAAGACGAACCATGTAGTCCGCATTGGAGCCGATGCGCGTATCGCACACTAACAGCAAGAATGCGCCCAAGCCGATTGCGTGGCCATCACAGGCCGCAATCACAGGTTTTGGAAAAGCATACAGGCGGTGCAGCATCTGAAATCCTCGGTTGATCATAGCGAGTCCGGCATCAGGATCTGATTGAATGATCTTAAGGTCGTATCCCGCTGAAAACATGCCTGTACGTCCGGCCAGCACCACAGCGTCGGCTTCCTGTTCGGCTTTATCCAAGAACGAGCTTATCGCGTCCATGAAATCCGGGTTAACGGCATTAGCCTTACCGTTTTCAAGTGTAATGACGGCGACGTTTCCTTTTAGTTCGTAGTTCACTTATTTACTCCGATGTATGCAAGCTGCTGTTGATTTATGGGGCACATAATACTGTTAATTCGTGATTGATCAATAAGCATGTTAGCACTAATGGTGTTGCACGCCGTTAGCGTTATAATCTCGCCTATCTTAACCATGCCGAGAGTAGGTCATGACACATTATTCGATTGCCGATATTTTTAATAATGCCGCCACTGTGGGCGACACCGTTACCGTAAAAGGGTGGGTGCGAACTCGCCGTACGTCAAAAGCGGGCATTTCCTTCGTTGCGCTACACGACGGGTCTTGCTTTGATGCGATCCAGCTCGTTGTTCCGCAAGATTTGCCTAATTACGAGTCTGAAGTACTCAATCTTGGTGCGGGTTGTGCGGTAGTCGCGAGCGGGGAATTGGTTGAATCACAAGGTCAGGGTCAAGCTCTGGAGATTCAAGCAAGCGAGGTCGAAGTAGTCGGCTGGGTTGATGATCCAGAAACTTACCCAATCGCGAAGAAACGGCACACCTTTGAATACCTGCGGACTCAAGCGCACTTGCGACCACGCACGAATGCGATTGGTGCGGTTACGCGTGTGCGCAATTGTCTGGCGAATTCCATCCACAACTATTTTTATCAAAATGGCTTTAACTGGGTGAACACGCCAATTATTACAAGCAGCGATTGCGAGGGCGCCGGTGAGTTGTTTCGAGTGTCTACGCTCGACCAAAATAATCTGCCCAAGAACGATAAAGGCGAGGTCGACTTTGAGTCTGATTTTTTCGCCAGCGAAAGCTTTTTGACCGTATCGGGTCAGCTCAACGTCGAGTCGTATTGCTTGGCCATGTCTAAGGTTTACACCTTCGGGCCAACTTTTAGAGCGGAAAACTCCAACACTAGCCGCCACCTTGCGGAGTTTTGGATGGTTGAGCCTGAGATCGCGTTTGCTGATTTGAACGACGATGCCTTGTTGGCCGAAGATTTTCTCAAACACTGCATCAAAAATCTCTTGGCGGAACGAGCCGACGATATGGCGTTTTTTGCTCAGCGCGTCGACAAAACGGTACTGGATCGACTGCAAGCGGTGGTCGATACGCCGTTTACCCACATGGACTATACCGACGCTATTGATATTCTTAAGGCCAGTGGCAAAAAGTTTGAATTTCCTGTGGAGTGGGGCATTGATTTGGCGTCTGAGCATGAACGCTTTTTGTGCGAAGAGCATATCAACGGGCCGGTGGTGCTGAAAAACTATCCAAAGGAAATCAAAGCATTTTATATGCGCCTCAATGACGACGAAAAAACCGTTGCCGCAATGGATGTTCTAGTGCCAGGCATCGGTGAGTTAATCGGTGGTAGTCAGCGCGAAGAGCGCTTAGACGTACTCGATACTCGCTTTCCCGATCAAGAAATGGCCGAGCATCTATGGTGGTATCGAGACTTACGCCGTTATGGCACGGTGCCGCATGCGGGCTTCGGGCTTGGTTTTGAGCGCTTGATTAATTACGTCACCGGCATGGAAAACATTCGCGACGTGATCCCATTTCCGCGCACACCCGGCTCAGCGCCGTTCTAGGGCGATGCATTCTTCGCAAGCTGTTTGGTTAGAGGTCGCCTTGAACGGGGCGGCGGGTCAAGGGTTTCAACCGAACATCCCGGTGACTGTTCAAAGCATTATTGAAGAGGGCGTCGCGTGCGCGAAAGCCGGCGCAGCTATCGTGCATGTACACGCCTATGATGACTCCGGGCAGGGCGTTGAAGACGCAGATACCTATTCCAGAATTATCGAAGGCATACGCGAGCAAGTAGATGTCATCGTTTATCCCACTTTGAGCTTGTTTGGTGACATAGAGCAACGCTTTGCACCCGTACAAACCTTAATCGAGCGAGGCTTGCTTGAATGTGGCGTTATCGACCCCGGTAGCGTCAACATTACCCACACCAGTCAAATTGCGAACAAGCAAGACGGTATTGTTTATGCGAACCCCGATAGCCATATTCGGTATGGACTGGAATTGGCAGAGCAGCACCAATGGCGCCCTGCGTACGCAATTTACGAGCCCGGCTTTGCTCGGCTGGGGGCAGCCCTCGCTGCTCCGTTCAGCAAACTCCTGAAGCCGGTCTATCGGATTATGCTGTCAGACAACTTGTTATTCGGAATGCCCCCATCTGAACGAGCGGTGCGGTTTTACGCAGAATTTCTGCATGAGCTTGTGCCAGACTCGCCATGGATGTTGTCGGGCTTGGATGCCGACGTTAGTGCTGTTACGCCCTTGGCTTTAGAGCTGGGGGCGCATCTTCGCGTTGGCTTAGAAGACGCACCGTTTGGGTGCCAGCAAAGCAATATTGAATTGGTAGAGGCCGCCCTAGACCAAATTGCGAAGCAGTCTCGCCCTCTCGCAACAGTGCAAGATGTTCGCGCTCATGCGTGAGACTCGCGTCGTATGAGAGTTCCCCAAAGATGCGGTATACTTTTTTGATAAACAGAAAATCCGAATAGATTCGCAGCTAAACAAAAGAGGGGAATACGATGGGCGCAAGTTTTGCAAAAATGTCAGACAGCACTGCAGACGATTGGGCGGTGATTGCACAAGAAGCTAAGCAGTTTTCAAAAGGCTTGCCAGATCGCATCTTGACCCATATGGAACTGTTGGCCGGTGATTTCGGCGGCTTTCCAATTGATCGCCTCCAACATTGCCTACAAACTGCAGAATTGGCTGCCGATGCGGGCGAAGATGATGAATACGTGGTCTGCGCTTTACTGCACGATATAGGCGATACCCTAGGCAGCACCAACCATGCAGACGTGAGTGCCGCCATTCTCGAACCTTTTGTGAGCGACGAGAATCACTGGATGATTAAGCATCACGCCATTTTTCAGGGCTATAACTTCTTCCACTATCTAGGTATGGATCGCAATATGCGCGATCAGTTTTTGGATCACCCAAATTATCACCGCACCGCACGATTCATCGCCCGCTACGACGACCCAGCCTTCGACGCCTCCAAGCCGAAACTAGAACTGTCTTTATTCGAAGACGCGGTAAAACGAGTTTTCGCGCAACCCAAGAAAAGTTTATATAAAGCGGTGATGGACGCTGATTAGAGCGACGTGCCACCAACCTCAGCCGAGCTGCCTCGTTCCGCTAAGGCCTCATATTTTTGAGTAATGAATTGGGTTTAAACCAATATGACGACTAACTCCCTACAGCATACACCCGATGGCACGGATCATCCTCGCTTGCCCCTTGAAGCGCCGCGTTCTTCAATAATTGAGTTCTTGCTTTTTTTCTTTACCTTTAATCTGTACGCCTGTATTTGGTGTGTAAAAAGAGCTCGAGATTTGAAAAGAGCAGGTGAGGACCAATACACACCTTGGCTTTGGTTTTTTGTCCCTTTTATTGCCATTGCGGCACTTATTGCCTTCCCGAGGATGTTTAAGACGCTTAAAAAAGTTGAAGGCGATAAAGCAGCCCATGCGCTTTGGTTTTTTTGGCCACTTTGGGTAGCAGCGGTGTTTTTCATCGTGTGGGGAATGTCACTAGTTGAACGGTTCGGGATGCCAATTTCAGCACTTCTTTGGCTTTCGCTCTGCTTGTCTATGCTCTTTGCTCTTCTTCATTCAAGGTTCAATGCGTGGAAAACCGAAGAAAAAAATATTGAGTTTTATAGCCACCGTTTCAAACTCGCTTGGTACGAGTGGCTGATGACTGGCGTTTTAATGATCATCCCACTGTTCCTCATCAAGCTGTATATGCTTGACCCTCTGTTAGTGTCGCAAGACGATAAAATCGAGAGTGGTGTAGCGATCGTAGATGATGATGGGCGATTTAGCCTAACCATCTATGGTGAGGGCTGGAGCCGAACTGAAGTGGGCACGTTCTCTGATGGAACTGCAGAGGTCGAGTTTCGTGGTCCTCCGCTTATGAACGCTTTCATGGTCTTCGATTGGGGAACTTTTTATACATTAGACGCGGCGGCGACTGAACGAATTCAAATGACCTATGATTCTCTTGGCAGTGAAGTCAAGTGTGAGGAAAATAGAGAGTTGGCTGATGATGCTATTTCAGTGAAGTCGATTGTTGTTTGCGAAGTCGGCACGATTGAGAGGGAGTTGGTTGTAGCTGCATTCATCGAGTCAGACGGGGTTATTTTCGAGCTGCTAGGGCAGATGGCAGAAAGTGATCGCCTTTACCGCGAACGCCGCCCAGATATGCTCAGAACGGCAAGGAGCTTTGAAGCGCTATGAAGAATATGCGGTCTGTTTTTTTTGTATGTGTTTCCGCGTTTTTAATTCAATCAGCTGTCGCATCGGATGAACTAAGTTATCGCTGGTTGCCTCACGAAGAAAGTTCTACTCAAAAACGCGCGAAAAACTTTCTAGCATCATCTGAACTACCAGATCGACAAACCAGTATTTTGTCTGACCACAGATTTGTAATCAGTGATGATTATATTGTTGAAAGAGTTCGCAGACTGGATTTTTTCTCAAGTCATGAAGAGGCTAATGAGAATGGCAGCGAGGTAATTTATCTGGACCCTGCTGTAGAGTCTTTGACCATACTAGAAGCTGGTTCTATCGATTCGCAGGGAATGTATCAACGTATTGACGTTGGAAATATTCGTGTGATGGATGACAACACATACGATGCTTTTGGAGATACAAAAGATGTTGTTATTCCGGTTTCGGGCCTAAAAGAAGACAGTATTCGAATTATCGAGTTTGAGCGTAAAACTGCACGGCAAAAATTGGAATCATTATGGGGAACGACCCTTTTCCCAGTTCTATTTCATCCAGTACGAGAGTTCAGGCTTAGCGTAGTTCACGATGATTCGAATGGTTTGAATTGGTCATCAACGGATGACTCAATCGTATGCGAGAAGAATGACTTAGAACTGGTTTGTGAGGGTAAAAACCTACCAGGTTACCCTTCAGATGAGGGCGTCATTTGGCGTGACGTATTAGGGCAAATACATTTGAGCATTGATCGAGACTGGGATGCGGTTATTGAGCACAGTTTAGGTGCTTTCCATAAATCTGCTAACCAGTCTGATGCGGTTAAATCCCAACTGCATTCAATTGTGAATGAATACGATTTGGTTGAAGAAAAAATTTCAGCCGTGTTTAGGTTCGCAGCGAGAGACATACGATATGTTTCGCTGTCCGAACTTGGGAACCGAATTACTCCCCACGCATCTGCGAGCGTTTTGAAAAATCGTTTTGGAGACTGTAAAGATAAATCAGCTTTGTTGGTCGGAATGCTTAGAGAATTGGGGTTTGATGCCTATCCGGTTCTTGTCGCTACTGAGCGCACGAACTTAGAACATATTTCTGTTCCTAGCATGCACTATTTTGATCACATGGTGGCCTGCTTTGAGTATGAGGGTGAAACCTACTGCCTAGATGCCACTGACCAGAGCACAAGTTGGAAATCAATGGCGACATGGATAGGCGGTCGTGTCGCGCTGTCCTTACGCCTCGGAGACAAACCATCGACGCTTGGAAAAGAAGCCCACCTATGGCGAGCTGAGTTTGTATCTGACTCCACTATCTTGAGCGACGGCGGGATTCGCGAAACACAAACGCGAGACTACCTTTCGGGTTTCGCTGGCTCAATGCGGAACTCTTTTGCAGGGCTGAGCGATGAAGAGATCAATGATGTTGTTGTAGACCAATATCAGAGCCAGGTGAGTGATACTGTTGAGCCTGACTTCGAGTTTGAAGGGCTTAAAACCATGACTGACAGGCTTACAATAAAGTCTTCAGTGCTGTTTCCACCATCAGTCAGTCCCGAAACTGACTTGACATTTTTTGAGCGAGAGGTGTGGCTGTCGAGTGAGATCTTGTCCTTTAGTCTAAGCACAGAGCATTACGATGCCACAGTTCTTGGCGGATATTACACGAGCACAAATACGATAAGAGTCGATCCAAGATGGAAGATTTTTCGGTCACCTCCCGAATACAACTATCAGTCCAAGTGGGGGTCAATGAGTCGTCAGGTAGAATTGAAAAGTGATACAGAGCTGAAAGTTACCACGGTATTTGATCTACCTGGGCAGCTCGTAAAAAGAGATGAAATCTCAACGTTCAATCGTTTTCTCGATTTGTTAGAGAGAGAATCAACTATCTCGCTAGTTGGCGAGTTGCTGGAATGACATTAGGTTTTGAACAATAGAAACGGTGCCAACAAAGAGAAGCGCAGTTAGTATTTAAACGAGTTTTCGCGCAACCCAAGAAAAGTCTATATAGAGCGGTGATGGACGCTGAGTAGGCGTTCAGGTTTTAAGCTGACGTTTAGCTGGCACGGTGTAGAGAGCGGTTGATGTGTCCTCGCCGAGCAATTTTTCTTTGAGTCCCACTGGTCGGACTGTCTAATTTTTATTTGCGACAGATAGCAGCCTATTGTTTCGCTTGCAGAACAAGTAAAGAAGACCAGAGCTTATAGCGTGTCGTCTAGAGCACACGCAATTTTGCAATGTATGCATGTAATACGAGGAAGCCTACTATGCACGTTTACCTGAAGACTATTACTGTTTTGGCCTTAGGGCTGTTTTGCGCACACTCGTCGTTCGCTGGTGCCGATGATAGTCGCTTTGCCGAGCTTACTGCGTTCGTACACAAGAACATGGCAGAACAAGCCGTACCGGGTGTTTCGATGGGTATTGTTCATAATGGACAAGTCGAGATTGCCAATTTTGGGATCACTAACATCAACAACCCTCAGTTGGTGACCAATAACACTTTGTTCCAGATTGGTTCAATTACAAAGACCATGACCGGCACCATCATTATGCGGCT
>CAZOIG010000347.1:0-1677 GCA_964579235.1 uncultured Gammaproteobacteria bacterium | reverse complement strand
AAACGGCGTCGCCATGGGCGGCGGCTTCGAGATCGCGCTTGCCTGTGACCTGATCATTGCCGCCGATACGGCTCGCTTCGCGCTGCCAGAGCCAAAGGTCGGCCTTGCAGCGCTCGCGGGCGGGCTACATCGCCTACCGCGCCAGATCGGTCTTAAGCGCGCTATGAGCATGATCCTCACCGGACGCCACGTCTTCGCCGAAGAGGGCAAGGAACTCGGCTTCGTCAACGAGGTCGCTCCGCAAGCTGACCTGATGGACACCGCCAAAAAATGGGCTGGCATGATCGCCGAGTGTAGCCCTGCCTCCATCCGCACTTCAAAAGACGTCGTCATGAAAGGCCTCGACACTGCCAATTTCGAAGAAGCCTTCTCAAAACGCTACGACTCCATCGGCGAAATGCTAAAAGGCCCAGACTTCATCGAAGGCCCAATGGCCTTTGCACAAAAACGCAAGCCGAATTGGAGCGGGGAGTAGGAACTGAGGATAAGCGCGATTTTTTTGTCGCGTTTATCCCCAAATCGGAAATCAGATCGAACTCCAATAAGCATGCGACTGGTCATAAGGAGTCACGAATACAATTAGGTAGGTGTGGTCGGGTTTCGTCACGCGTAACTCTTTCAGTTTCGCACCTACTATTTGCATCTAGATTGACACCCAAAGTAGGCCTTAGCTGAGCGGGTTACTCGGTGTGTTTCTTGATCCCTAGAACAGCAAGTGTGATCAGTACGGATAAGACTGCCCAAACGACAGCGATTGCGACACTCAAAGGCAGCACTGTCGCGATCAAGGACGGACCAGTGCCAGTGACAAATTCCTGATAAAGTGTGTACAGAACGAGCGCCAATTCGAAGACGCCAAAGCCCCATAGGAAGATCGGCTGAAAAATCTCAATGAATTGAGTTTCGAAGTTTGGTTCAGTACTCATGAGTACAGCGTTATCTCAACAGTTCGATTTATGGCAAGAGCGTCATCAACGCTTCAACCAGAAAAATAGGTTATTTTTGCCAGGTAAAGTTAATGCGGAATCCAACTTAGGGCGTTCACAATTGAGTCGATTTAGGCCCTAATTGCTGCTTCTGCGCACGAAGCCGCCACAACGAATATTCACTCTACACCACACTAAATGCCCCAGAACCCACATCTCCACAGGGGGGGCAATTAAAAATTCCTACCCCTTTGGTTTTTGCCCGCATAATCAGAGCCATGATCTTTGCCCGCTTCTGTGATTGGTTTGGCGATTGTGTGCCTGCATTTTGGCCTTTGCTCTGGCGATAATTAGCTTCGTCAGTGCGCTAGGATTGCGTCTGCGACTACGCTCCTTAGTCGAAATCCCAAATACCGGACGCGGCATAAGCTGTCCGGCAAGATGGTATGACTTTCCACGCCGTGCACTACACCGCTCAAGATATCGCCCGTTTACCGCGCCCGCTTGTCTCGCTATGTTCCACAATCGAAACAAAGGGATAGTTGGTGATGATGGGATTTATTGGCGCGTTGAGTAACGCCTCAGCCAAGCTGGTTGCGACCTTCTTTATGGTCATTGTGTTGATGCTACTCGGGCTCGTTTTCTTTCCGACACAGCTCAATCAGTTGAACGACTTTGCCAATTATGTTGCCAATTGGAACTGGATCAGAAACCCGGATATTCCGGAGCAAGGCAAGTTTCTATTCCGCAC
>CAZOIG010000346.1:0-3060 GCA_964579235.1 uncultured Gammaproteobacteria bacterium | reverse complement strand
TCTCCGATAGCGTCTGTAATAGTGCTTGCGAGCACATCACCTCTTACTAAATCATTATCTCCACCATCAATAACACCATCTCCATTGACGTCAAACCCGCCCTCTACGATGGAGACTCCATTCACAAATCCTGCGTCATTTATATCTATAACTCCATCGCTGTTTAAGTCTAATAAACCGTTTACGATAGGATAGCCTGCATACGTTGGGTTAGGAGTATTTGAGAATACTTGCACTTCGGCTAGCTGCATACTATCCCCGTCTACATTTGTCCCCGACTTTTGAATTCGAACATAGCGGCCTGAGAAGCCAGCAGGCAGAACAAAATTCTGTACGGCTGAAGGACTTTGTGGGAGCTGAATTTCATAATCCGCCACACCTCTGGCGGCCGTTAAATTAGATGAATCAGAACCTCCCGCGGGAAAGGAGCTATCGGAAACAAATAAATAGACATTAGCAAGACGGTTAACACAGCAATCGGTTCTATTAAAAATAGAAATTGAACTCAATGGTTGTAAGCCACCCAAATCCACTTCCCACCACTCATTTGTCCCGCTAGAGCCAGTATGAGAGACGGAGTCATCATCATAAGTACCGTTAGTAATATTATCGATGGCGCGTGACGCCACACCACCAAAGCCGGTGGAAGACTGAGACGCAGTCCCACTCAAGGCCAGGTTAACTGGGTTTAAAACGCCAACAGACTGCTGAAGTTTGCCGCCAACAACTCGATACGTCGACAGTAAGTCAAGAGTTACACCCTCAAACCCCTCTTCATTGGAATCCTCAACACCATCCTTATCGCGATCTAAAAAGACTGTACCGTTAATTGGGTTCAAATTGTTATTACGGTAGCCAAAGTCTTGATTAATGATGCTTTCGCCCAAAGGCAAGCTGATCACCGCTTGATGATCTTGAGTAGAGTCTGGGTCTTTCGTGTGAGTATTGAATGCTGGCCGATCAACACTCGCTATCTCTAATGTGTAATCCGCTGGTGGTAAATCATCGAAACGATAGCTTCCGTCTGGACCAGTCACGGTTGTAATTGAGTTATCAGCACCGGCGCCAATGTCTAAGAAGTCTGGTGGCGTAAGAGTGACGGTAACGCCAGCAATGCCAGGCTCACCATTATCTTGTACTGCGCCACCACCTACTGGGCCTACTGCATCGCTCCAAACCAACCCGGAGATTGATCCGGGGCGGTTGTAACCAAAAGTTGCAAAACCATCATCGCCAATGGTATTCAAAATATTGTCGCCGCCGGCCGCAGTAGAGAGAGCGCCTGAAATCTGCGCATCGCCGCCCGTAGACGTGGTCTCCGTCATAAGCTCTAGCACGTTGTTGCCATCGGAAACGCTAAGAGTGTAATCCGCTGCATCTGGCACACCAGTGAAGCTGAAGTCACCATTGCTGTCGGTAACGGTAGTGGCTACAACTTGACCACTGCTGTTCAACAACTCAATAGTAACGCCGGCAATACCTGGTTCACCCATGTCTTGCAGCTGATCTGCGTCTGCATCAAACCAGACTCGATCTGAGATAGTGTAAACAGAGGCATCTGGAAGGTCGAAACCAAAGTCAATATCTGTGATGGTTGTAATCGCCCTCGTGAGAGTGATCGGTGCGCTAGTCAGTGAGCCTTGGCTTTGAGGGCCTTGCGTGATCGCGCCTGACGCCGGAGGGCCAGTAACCTCAACCGTATAGTCTTGGCCAAACCCCACATTGGTAAACAAATAATCACCGTCAGGGCCGGAAGTTGTCGTGGCAATTTGTACTCCAGCATTGTCGAATAGAGTAAGCATAACGCCGGCTAGGCCAACTTCGCCAACGTCTTGAATTCCATCACCGTCTGCGTCACTCCAAACTCTGTCACCAATAATGCCGTTCATTGAACCAGCGATGTAACCAAAGTCTTGATCTGTTACTTCCTGACCTTGGGTCAAAACCACATTGCGCGTCTCTAATCCAAACGGCCCTGCGGTGTTGTCTATTCCTGCTGGGAGCGTTGTTTCGTCTACCACAATGTCGTAGTCACCTGCAGGCAGTCGTGTAAACGCGTAGTTACCGAATTGATCGGTTAAGACTGTTCGGCAATCTGCTCCGGCATCTGGTAAGGGAGTGCAAAAACCGTCGCGCAACTCAACCACCACATTAGTTAAACGCGCTTCTTCAATGTCGTTAATACCATCTTGGTCTTCATCTAACCAAACCGTTCCTGAAATAAAGCCACTGCTTTCAAGAACCAAAGTGCAAACATTGTCCGAAAGCACACTGGCAGCATCGTCTAACTGTGTGGTGGATGTTGCAGTGACCGTGTTGAGTTTTCGGGCACCAGTACACTCAACCACAACGTCTTCGTCGTTGGCGCTGCCATCATCAGAAACGTCAGAGAAATTATCCCCAGATACCTGTACATCATCATTAGTGAGTCCTAAGGGGGCATCGAAGGCCACATCCAGTGTGTAATCAATTGTCAGTACGCAGTCGTCCTCTAAATCCCAAGTACTCCAAGAAATGATCGACTGCCCAACTTGTGGGTTGGATATTGACGTACGGGTACAGGTACCCGTATTTGAAATCGAACTTTCTCGATACGTGAAGCCTGCGGGCAGAGTGTTGTTTACCACAACGCCCTCCGCGGTAGTACCCGCTTCAGTGTTCTCGATGACTAAGGTGTAATCGGCTTGGTCTGGGGGAGACAGAGGCAGCAATGTTGTGGTATCGAGATCAACCGTAACTAACGGGACTGGATCGAGCAGAGGTGTTAAAACAATAGTGGACGCGATGTTACGTCTATCGTCTCCGTTTGTGAACGTTCCTATACCGGTTGCCGCAGGCGGCGCCGCTGTAAGAATATCGTCGGCAATGGTAAGTGATACTCGGCCTCCACCACCACCGCTGGAAAAGGCATCAAACACCTCGGTTTGGGCAGAAATGCCTGGGCTATTAATATCGTTATTATTTCTCTCCCAAGCAACTGCGCGTACGACCATAGGGTTCGCAACATTGATATTGCTAATATTTGGGGCAACAGCGCTAATCCCATCTTCTTGATTTCTA
>CAZOIG010000345.1:0-1929 GCA_964579235.1 uncultured Gammaproteobacteria bacterium | reverse complement strand
TATCATCAGTTTGCTAAATAATGGTCTTGGACAGTATAATTCCACAGATCAGCCAACCAGACCCAAATTGGCCATTGATGGCCAAACGATCCATAGCAAAACGATAATGAGCCAAGATATAAACAAACCACAATCGGATATCGATCCACTAGAAACTCAGGAATGGATTGACGCCATTCAAAGCGTGATTGATGCAGACGGGTCGGACCGAGCTCGATTCTTACTTCGCGAACTGACCAATGCGGCGCGCGAAGCCGGGGCACAACTGCCCTACGGACTCAATACTCCGTACATCAACACTATTCCAGTGGACCAGCAAACCGCGCTCGTCGGCGATCGTCAAATTGAGTTCAAAATACGGTCTTTGATTCGTTGGAATGCCGCGGTTATGGTTTTACGAGCCAACAAGATCAGTACCGAGTACGGTGGTCACATTGCCAGTTTTGCTTCCGCTGCAGTGCTTTATGAGATCGGTTTTAACCATTTCTGGCGTGCGCGCAGCAAGGATCATGGCGGTGACATGATTTACTATCAAGGCCACTCGGCGCCAGGCATGTACGCGCGAGCCTTTCTTGAAGGACGACTCAGCTCAGAGCAGCTTGATAACTTCCGCCAAGAAGTGGGTGGCAACGGGTTGTCGTCCTACCCTCACCCTTGGTTAATGCCAGATTTTTGGCAATTCCCGACGGTGTCTATGGGGCTTGGCCCAATTATGGCGATCTATCAAGCACGTTTTCAAAAGTACTTAGAAAGCCGCGAGATGATTCCAGCCGAGAACCGTAAGGTTTGGGCATTTTTAGGCGATGGAGAAATGGATGAGCCTGAATCGCGCGGTGCACTAGGTTTGGCAGGACGCGACAAGCTCGATAATCTAATTTTCGTGATCAACTGCAATTTGCAGCGTTTAGACGGGCCTGTGCGCGGTAACGGCAAAATCATTCAAGAGCTAGAGTCTGAGTTCCGTGGCGCTGGTTGGAACGTGATCAAAGTCATCTGGGGCTCGCAGTGGGACATTTTACTAGAGAAGGACCACGACGGCATTCTTCAAAAGCGCATGCAAGAGTGCGTTGACGGCGAATACCAAGCCTTCAAAGCCAAAGGCGGTGCCTACACTCGTGAACACTTCTGGAACTCACCTGAGCTAAAGGCCATGGTTGCGCACATGAGCGATGAAGACATCGACTTGATGCAACGTGGCGGTCACGACACCGAGAAAGTCTATTCAGCTTATCGCGCAGCGGTGAAACACTCTGGTCAACCCACCGTTATCTTAGCTAAAACCGTTAAAGGTTTAGGCATGGGTGGATCGGGCCAGGGACAGAATACGTCTCACCAGCAGAAAAAAATGGATCTAGAGTCGCTCCACACCTTCAGGGATCGCTTTAAAATCCCCGTGAGCGACGCGCAACTTGAATCACTGGATTACATTAAACCGGATGATGATTCACCTGAAATCAAGTACTTACATTCCAGGCGCCAAGCGCTGGGCGGCTACCTGCCCTCGCGACCGCGCGGCTCGAGCAAGTTAGATGTGCCGAATTTAGACGCTTTCAGTAAGTTTTTTGAGTCAACAGGCGACCGAGAAATTTCTACAACGATGGCGTTTGTACGCATTCTGTCGACACTGATTCGCGAGAAATCAATTAAAGACCGGATCGTGCCAATTGTGCCGGATGAAGCCAGAACCTTTGGCATGGAAGGCTTATTCCGCCAATTAGGCATCTTTGCTCGCGAAGGCCAGAAGTATCAACCAGAAGATTCTGACCAATTGATGTACTACCGTGAAGATATGAAGGGTCAGGTATTGCAGGAAGGCATTAATGAAGCCGGCGCGATGTCCTCTTGGATTGCGGCTGCCACCTCTTACTCGACGAATGAGTTGGCGATGATACCGTTCTACATTTACTACTCAATGTTTGGTTTTCAGCG
>CAZOIG010000344.1:0-2947 GCA_964579235.1 uncultured Gammaproteobacteria bacterium | reverse complement strand
GAGACTATGGCTCCGGACATCACAAAGATGGCAAACGAGTGCATAGACATGCTCGGCGTTGAAATACCCGTAGAATTGTTTGTGTATTCTAGTCCGCAGTTTAATGCGGCTTGCTTTAAGCCCGAAGCAGAGCGTCTCTATATTATGTTCTCCTCTAGCTTGTTGGAGGGCTTTGATGCCGACGAACTTAAGTTCGTCATGGGGCATGAGCTTGGGCATCATGTGTACGATCATCATGCGATTCCAATTGGTCACTTATTGAACGGCCAACAACGTCCTTCACCCTCTTTAGCACTGGAGTTGTTCGCGTGGTCGCGCTACGCAGAGATATCAGCTGATCGCGCTGGCGCGCATTGCGCGCAAAATATGGACGCGGTAGCGCGCTCTTTGTTTAAGCTAGCAAGCGGTTTAACTACTAAAGTAGTTGAGTTCAGCCTGAATGATTTTGTCGCACAAGTTGAAGACATGTCGCAAGTAGACCAGCAGCCAGGCCAAAGTGCACCGCAATCAGACTGGTTTTCTACTCATCCTTTTAGTCCACTGCGAGTGAAAGCGCTCAAATTGTTCGAGCGCTCTGAGCTGTATGGTGGCAAAGAGTCCAAGCATAGCTTGGAAATGGGCGTTCAATCTGTGTTGAGCATCATGGCGCCAAGCTATCTGGACGCCAAAACTGAAACAGCTGAGGCGATGCGCCGATTATTGTTTTCTGGCTTGATCGCCGTTGCTAATGCAACTAACGGTATTTCAGAGTCGGAGATAAAAGTCTTTACCGACTTTTTTGGTGAGCATGCTTTTTCGGAAAAACTAGATATTGAGAAAACCATACGCACCATGGATCGGCGTTTAGAAGAGGTGGTCGCTAAGGCAAGTCAGACGCAGCAAATGCAAGTGCTGCATGATTTATGTGTGATGGCGAAGGCCAGTGGACGCGTGTCGGCCGCGGAGCGAGCCGTGCTTGATAAAATCGCTTTGGCAATGAATGTTCCTGGCAATGTTGTTTGCCAAGCCTTAGACGGATTAATTGAACTGGATTAATTCAGCCTCGTTATACGCTTCGATTATCAACAGCCCGCCTGTATATAGGCTTTTCTTATATTCATAAAGTTACTTGGTATTTCAGGGGGCAGCAGTGCGTACCTATACTCTTAAATGTAAGGTTAGCTGTGAGCCGTGTTTAACAACCCTCGCAAATTTGGTTTAGCTCGCTTGAACTCTAAGTTACGCCAACGCACCTTGCCGTTAGTATAAATCTAAGGAACGCTTGGTGAACTATTATGAATTCGATGCTACACAGTGTTAAACCAGATGCGGCTGTATCCAAGCCTGTATTCTCAGCCGAAGCTGATTTAATCGCACTGAATCAACAATTTGCCAAAGCCCTCCCTAGCGAGATTATGCGCTACACGGTGGAGAACGCGAGCAATCCTGTGATCTTCACTAACTTCAGGCCACTGGCGATCGCCTTTTTGCATTTGGTAACACGGCCGATTCCAGACATTCCCGTTATTTGGGTGGATCATGGGTTTAATACGCCAGAAACCTATCGTCACATCGAGAGAGTGGTTGAGACCTTGAATTTAAACTTGCAGGTCTACTCGCCCAAAATGTCCGCCGCACACTACACCGCTGTTTATGGTGATATTCCACCTATCGATACGCCTGAGCACGATCGCTTCTCTGAGATCGTAAAGCTCGAACCTTTCAATCGTGCGATGTCTGAACTCAAGCCTGACGTTTGGCTCAATGGCATTCGCCACGATCAAAACAGCCATCGAAAAGAACTCGATGTGTTTACTTTTGGCAGTCATCAAACGGTTCGAGTAGCGCCTATGTTTCACCTCACTGAGTTGGACGTAGAGGAATACATTTACGAGCGCGACTTGCCCGATAATCACGATTATTATGACCCCACTAAAGGCGAAGAACATCGTGAATGTGGTCTGCTATTGCAAAAGTAACGAGTCTGCCCCGACGCACATAAAACTTGGGCGTCGTTGAGCAACTCAGTTGTACGCAAATTCGCTAGTATCCGCTAGACTATGCGAATGGCGATCGCTTCCGAAACTTATTCTGCCCCATTAGATCAATCAGCCCTGCTGGACGAGGTTGGATTACGCAAGTTGTTTGAGAGGTTAGCTGCAAGTCCATGCACAGTTGCAGAGCTAGCACAGTCTATTGACCTTTCTCTTGACCAAGTCGATCTCTGTCTGGGCGCCTTTTTAAACCAAGGCGTGGTAGTGGGCCAATTCGCCGATACCAACGACGTCAACAGATACGCGCTTAGTGGCGAACTCCAACTCTTGGATGCGAGCACGATCGAGTCGCATATGAGCACGCGCTCACGTAACATCATGCGAAGCATCGATGTGCATAGAGTAATCGGCTCCACCAATGATGAGTTGTTAAAGGGTGAACTGGCGCTGGGTGCCGCAACATTGTGTATTACTGAGATGCAAGTCGCGGGCCGAGGGCGACGCGGTAACGCATGGCAGGCAGGTGCGTTCAAAAATATAACCATGTCGTTGGCCTATAAGATGCCAGACTGGCCCAATTCAACACCCAGTTTCGCCTTAGCGGCAGCTGTTGCGGTGGCCACGGTCATTAATCAAAACTTTGGTTTGAGCGCTCAGATTAAGTGGCCGAATGACATTTTGCTTGAGCGGGCTAAGCTTGGCGGATTACTAGTTGAAGCCTCTGGTTCGTATGGCAGTGAGTGTACTTTAATCGTGGGCTTGGGCTTGAACCTAGACCAAGTTGATGAATCCCGAAACGCAGGATCGGACTACACGTGGGCGAGCTTGAGCGAGCACGTAGGCAAGGTTGACCGCAATCAATTGGTTGCCGATTTAGTTGACAGCTTATTAGACTGCCTCCGCATATTCGAGCAAGAAGGGTTTGCTCCGTTTCAGCAACACTGGCAAACCTTGAGCGCTTTCAATGAGCAAGT
>CAZOIG010000343.1:0-4429 GCA_964579235.1 uncultured Gammaproteobacteria bacterium | reverse complement strand
TTGTGTCAAAAAAGAATAGATAGATTGGGGTGAACACCACAATCACTAAGGCTAAACCGCCCAACATGCCCTCAACTGTTTTACCTGGACTGACCTTCGGGGCTAAGGCACGCTTACCATAGCGGCGTCCCACAAAATAGGCGCCTACATCAGCCGCAACAGTGGTTAACAAAAAGGCGAGCAACCAGGCGATGCCGTGCTCAATAGACTTGTATTCAACGACTAGCCAGCCGATCACGTTAAGCAACAAAATACCAATCACCAGCTTGACTAGCGGCTCGTTGAAGAAGGGGAAATAGTCGCGCAGTGTAAACAAAAACAATGCCACCCAGAGGCTGCATGCGGCGAGAACCACCACTGGCACGGTATAGGCACCTAGGTGTAATGGGTAGAGAAGCCAAACGAATAAAATGTAGCTTACGGCTTTCGAAGCGATGTCGTCGAACTCGCAAAACTTTAACCACTCCCAAAAACCGACCAACACCACCGCGCTGATCATCAGGCGCCAGTAAATATCGTTTTCTGCGAATAAAGCCGCCAATACAATAGCGACCAATACAATGGCAGTAATAATTCGTTGCTTTAACAAACCCTTCTCCTCGGTAAACAGCTCTTATGTCCCAGTGCGAGTAGCGCATTAATGCATCAGCGCCGGCGTGAAATGTAGTGGGACGCGCTTATGTTTTTTTAATCTTGTCTTCTGCGCTGCCGTATCGGCGATCTCTATGAGTATACCGATACAAGGCCTCGGTGAAAGCGTCTTCGTCAAAATCAGGCCAAAGCGTATCCACAAAATAGAATTCTGAATACGCAGCTTGCCACAGCATAAAGTTGCTAATTCGATACTCTCCACTGGTGCGTATGTACAGATCAGGGTCTGGCACGCCTGCGGTACTCAGGCGTGTTGAAATCGCCGCCTCATCGATATCGTCAATATTCAGTTTGCCCGCTTTAACATCGCGTGCCAATTCTTTGGCCGCATTAGTGATATCCCAACGTCCACCATAATTAATCGCAACGTTAAACACTAATTTGTTGTTCTGCGACGTCTGTTCTATCGCCTTTTGAGCTAATTCTTGAATACGCGGACTAAGGCGCGATAGATCGCCAAGGATATTCAGACGCACACCATTCTCATTCAACTTTTTGGTTTGATTAACCAAGGCACCACTCAGTAAATCCATCAAGGCATTGACTTCGCTCTCGGGGCGCCCCCAATTTTCACTTGAAAACGCAAAAATCGACAAATAGGGGATTTCGTGGTGCAGACAACTTTTAATCAGGTCCTTTACCGAATCGACGCCTTGCTTGTGTCCAGCCACCCGGCTCATGCCCCGACCATTCGCCCAACGCCCGTTACCATCCATAATCACCGCAACATGCCGAGGCTTGGGTGTGATAATCGCGGTCTTTCGCTTGCGGGCAAATCGCTGCAAAAACTTAAACACTGGGAGAATTCCTTGGCATTTGTGTCAAAATTTGAACTGTAGAAGAGCTAAGTTAGTAAAGTGTTGCTGGACAGGAGTCTGTGGGCTGCCTTGATGGATGCGCAAAACCAGCTAGGCTTGCTACTCGACTCAGGTAGACACCAGCATGAGTGTATCAACAAAAATAGGCTCCGTTATTGGTCCTACACTTGCATGATTTCTGCTTCTTTCTCTTTTACGATGTCGTCGACTCTTTGAACGAACGTGTCAGTTATTTTTTGAACATCGTCCTGTGCGCGTTTGTCATCGTCCTCAGTGATCTCTTTTTCTTTCAACAAAGACTTAAAATCTGAATTCGCATCACGGCGGATATTACGAATGGCGACCTTGCCATTCTCACCTTCACCCGCAGCGATCTTAACCATCTCGCGTCGACGCTCTTCGGTCAGCGGCGGCAACGGGATACGAATAAGGTCGCCAGTTGTAACTGGGTTCAGGCCAAGGTTGGCTTCCATGATGGCCTTTTCGACCACAGGAACCATGTTTTTTTCCCAAGGCTGCACCGCCAGTGTACGAGCATCTTGAACGTTGATATTCGCCACCTGAGTAATTGGTGTACGCGTCCCGTAGTAATCAACTTCAAGGTGGTTTATCAGCGCCGGACTAGCTCGTCCCGTGCGGATTTTCGCCATCTCTGACAACATTGAATCGATGCTTTTTTGCATGCGTTGCTCTGCATCTTTTAGAATTTCATCAATCATAATTTTCCTTTGAATGTTTTCCTGGTGAGGGTTTTACTCGCGCGTTTGACGCAGCAATTCAAATTAACGTCCGGTGATCAATGTTCCGACAGGCTCACCATTAGCCATTCGGCTTAGCGCACCTTCTTCATTAATCGAGAGCACCCGCATTTCCATACTGTTATCACGACACAAAGCAATTGCGGTGGCATCCATCACGTTTAAGCGCTTTTGCAGCACCTCATCGTAACTCACAACATCGTACTTCACAGCATCATCGTGTTGCACTGGGTCTTTATCGTAAACGCCGTCTACCTTAGTCGCTTTGACCAAAATATTGGCGTTTATTTCAGCCGCACGCAAACTGGCCGCTGTATCCGTTGTGAAGTACGGGTTGCCCGTACCCGCAGCGAAAATCACAACTCGATTGAGATTAAGATGCTTGAGCGCGCGTAAACGGACGTAGGGCTCAGAAACGGGTGAGATAGGAATAGCCGACTGAACTCGAGCCTGCACCCCACATTGTTTCAAACCTTGTTGCAGGGCGAGCGAATTCATAACCGTAGCCAACATACCGATGTAATCAGCCGTAGCGCGTTCAATTCCCGATTCAGAAGCGCTGATGCCTCTGAAAAAGTTGCCGCCACCAATGACGACCGCAACTTGGGTGCCGGTTTCGACAACTTTTGCTATCTCGTTACAAACCGAGTTAAGCGTTACCGCGTCAATTCCGAACTTTTGATCACCCGTGGTCCCAGCCAGCGCTTCACCGCTCAACTTAAGCAGGATACGTCTGAAGCCACCTCTGCTTTCTTGTAAGTCTGCGCTTGGTAGCTGGCCGTTTGGGGTGTCTGGGGTGTCTGACATGAATCGCTCCCGCGAATTTGAATGTTGTGCGAATGTTATCGAATCGCGGGAGCAATTTGAAGTAATGTTTGGTCTATCGACCTGCTTGAGCCATTACTTCGCTGACGAAATCGTCTTCCTTCTTTTCAATCCCCTCGCCTACTTCATAGCGAACAAACTCAACAACTTCAGAATTCGCCGACTTAAGCAGTTTTTCAACGGTTTGGTCTGGGTCTTTAACGAATGATTGACCTAGCAGAGTGATTTCGTTCAAATATTTTCGGATACGCCCTTCAACCATTTTTTCCATGATCTCAGCTGGCTTCCCGCTGTCTGCCGCTTGAGCAGTGTAGATTTCGCGCTCTTTATCCAATAGCTCAGTCGGTACTTGATCGGCTGAAACACAAACTGGACGACTTGCTGCAATATGCATAGCCAGGTCTTTAGCCAATTCTTCATTACCACCCTTCAAGCGAACCAAAACCGAGATTTTGTTGCCGTGCTGGTATGCACCAACGACTTCGCCATCTTGTGCATTAACAACTTCGAAGCGACGTACGCCAATGTTTTCGCCGATCTTTGCAATCAACGCTTGGCGCGCTTCTTCGATGGTCTTACCATCGGCTTGAGCGCTCGCTAGCAAGGCATCCATATCGGCTGGCTTAGAGCTGATAACGGCTTTTGCAACGCTGTTCGCGAATTCGATAAAGTTTTCGTCTTTAGCAACGAAATCAGTTTCGCTGTTTACTTCAACAGCGACTGCTTGTGCACCGTCAACCAAAGTAACAATAGTACCTTCAGCTGCAATTCGGCCGGCTTTCTTATCGGCTTGCGCTGCACCACGCTTGCGTAACTCTTCGATCGCAAGTTCGATGTCACCATCTGTTTCGGTTAGGATTTTTTTACATTCCATCATGCCAGCGCCGGTGCGCTCGCGAAGTTCTTTGACTAATGCGGCCGTAATCGCCATATCATCACCTATCTATTTTTGTCAGTTAATTGCCCAAATTGGGCAGTCGTAGCAGAGCGCACTTAAACATGCTTCAAGCCTTTCATATAAACCTAGTAGCGCACTCAGAGCGGACTCCGATTGCGAATGCGTTCACATAATTAGACGAAGAATCAAGGCCCCGCTTATTCTTTATAAAGCCAACTCTAATCGAAAATTTGAGCGGTGAAGGCAATGGTATTAAACCACCACCACTCAAGAGCCTTTCGATCTCCGCATCGCGATACTCTGAAGGAGCTTAAATGCGAGTTAGACCAGAACTAAATTAATTCTTTGGCTTGCTCGATCCAGTTTTCACGAGCGATACGACCTTTGAAGTTTAGCTCTGCATCAATGCGTGCAACGTCTTCTTCGCTTAGCTCAGCAATTTGCTTGAACGTAGTGATACCAAGACCTTCTAGTTTGCC
>CAZOIG010000342.1:0-2645 GCA_964579235.1 uncultured Gammaproteobacteria bacterium | reverse complement strand
TGATGCCTTGATCGCTTTAAGTCTAATTGTGCTTTACCTGTCCTTTTCAGCAGGCAATGTAGCGGGCATGGCGCACGCTTGCGTTATCGCTTTCGTTGCGTACAGAGCTTTTGCACTGCTTAAAGTAGGCGCATTGGCAAGCTATCAGGCTTGGGCCTTACGCAGCTATTTAGTCATTAGCACATGGTGGATGTTCGAGTTCTTTGGACTACCGTTTGAACTACCGCGCTTATCGGGTGTTGCGCTCGAATTAAGCAGCTCTGGCCTGGCTTTGATCGCGAGCGTGCTTGCACTAGGGGTTTTTGAGTTATACCGACACACGCTTAAAAAGGGCTCGGCTGTGAGTCAACTTATACTGGCGACCTCACTATCTCTCATTACGATCTTGGTCTTAAGTAGCCTAGTCTAAGCGCTAAAGTGACGCTCTTATGAGGACGGTGCTCGACCAGTTAGACTAATCAACATAGCTGCGGCGAGCGAACAGGCAAACATTGGCACTAATACACCGTAGGGACCGAAAACTGCCGACCAACCGATTAACTGAACGACGACGGCGCTGAACGCTAATTGAAAGAAACTGGTGAACCCGCTGGCGCTACCAGAATGACGTCCGGCCGCTTTCAGAATCTCGGTCTGAGCCGCGGGAGAGGCGAAACCAATCGCTACAGAAACAATTGCAGCGGGTAGGCAAATTGACCAAATAGAATCAAAGCCAAGCCAAATCGCTGCGATACCCACCAGAACCGCAAATGCACTAAACCACGAACAATAGCTTACTAATAAATAGTGATGGATTTGATCTGCATAGCGCCCCGCTAATAATCCACCTAAGGCATAACCTAAGGCAACAGGGGCAACAAAAAGGGCGTATAAGGTGGCAGGAAAATCGTAGTACACGGCGATCAAATAAGGAACACCACCCAAAAATGCCATAAAGGTGGCTTGCGAGAGCGCAAAGTAAAACAAATAGTTGCGCACATCCGCACGGCGCATCAGAGCTTGATAGTCAGATAAAGGTATGAGCGCTTCCGATTCAGGTGCAGCGTGTTTACGTGTCTCTGGTAGGCTAACAAATAGCGTTATCCAAAGCAGTAGCGCCATACCCGCAAGGCCATAAAACACAAAGCGCCAGCTGTACTCTTCGATCAAGATTCCACCGAACACGGGGCCGATTAAGGGGGCAAGCGTCATTGCTGCGATGATGTAACCTAATACGCTGGCGGTGCGTTCATCGCCATAAATGTCGTGCACAATAACGCGGGTTAGAATAATGCCCGATGTCGCACCGGCTGCTTGTAAAGCACGGCCCAAGATCGCCCACTCGATGCTCGGAGCTACCGCACAGGCAAGACTGCCAACTACCGCTACACCAATACCCGCCAGTAAAACCGGTCTGCGCCCGTGGCGATCAGCCATCGTGCCATAGATAAGCGAGAAAAAAGCCATGCTGACCATCGACACAGACATGGTGAGCTGGGCAACCGAAGACGAGGTTTGAAAGTCAGCCTGAATCTCAGGAATCGCCGGCAAAAAGGAGGACATCGCCAACGGCCCAATAGCGGTGGCAAACACCAACACAAACAGCAACAACGCGGAAGCGCTGTGGCGCTCTTCATCAACAGTAGAAATAATTGGCTGCATATCTAGACCGAATAGTAAGTCATCTTTTTTGATGTAGTGACGAGTCTACGACAGCCAATACGTTAATGTTCGCCTTAAGTTCTAAATAGGCCAACGTAGAGACATTTCCGAGCGGCCTAAACACTACGCGGAAACACAAAGAGGCTCGCACCATGACACATTCTTTAGAGATGCACGAGAAGTTCGATTCAAGTCGAAGCAGTGAAGACGTTTTTAATTACATCGCTGACTTTTCCCGAATCGACGAATGGGATCATACCATTATCAATGCTGAAAAAACTTCGAAGGGCGCCATCGGCAAAGGAACCACCTTCGACTTAGTCTATAAGAGCGGTTTCAGAAGCGTGCCAATTCAGTACACGGTGACCGAATACGTTCCGCATAAAAAGTTAGTCATGACTGGAAAAGCCGCATCGTTTACCGCTGTGGATACAGTCAATATTAGCGAGACTAAGACAGGCTGCCATGTTGATTGGCATGCTGCGCTAGAATTTAAAGGCAGAGCTGCCACCATCGTAAAGTTGATCGAAGGTCGGGTTAAAAAAGCCGGTGCCAAGACAATCCAAGATTTGGGGGTTGCCTTAGAAGACAAGTTCCCTGCGCCTGATGCAACCGGATTACAAAAGCTAGCTGATACTCTGGTGTTACCGGGCATGTTTGGTTTCACCAAGTATGGCTACACACGCGCCAAAAAGAACTGGAATCCAGTAACAGCCAATATGCGCACTAAAAACGTTTTAGTCACAGGTGGCACATCTGGCCTAGGCTTGGCTACTGCGCAAGAACTGGCTTTGATGGGCGCCAAGGTCTGCATCGTTGGTCGCAGCGAAGAAAAATGCGCTAACGTAGTGGCCGAGATTATTGAACAAACCGGCAACCAAGACGTCAGTTATGAAGTGGCTGATCTAAGCTTAATCGCAGAAGTAAAGTCTTTGGCCACTCGCTTAAACAAAAGTGGCAAGGCAATTGATGTGCTGGTGAATAACGCGGGGGCGCTACTAAAC
>CAZOIG010000341.1:0-1643 GCA_964579235.1 uncultured Gammaproteobacteria bacterium | reverse complement strand
CCAGGAGCATTTACACGGCCAAACCCTCACCCTCCCGCAAGACAGGTCAGCCTTTTGCAAAGAAAGACAACAAAGTTAGGCAAAGGCCTGGGCAAAACAACAGGTTGGATACATCGCGCAGCTCTAATGATGAAAAATGTCAATATGATCGGTGGCGCGAGTTACGATAGAGTTGACGATCTAGGTCTGCACTACACAACGGCCAAAGGAGAGCCGAAACTGCTTGAATGCGACACCGTCGTGATTTGTGCGGGCCAGGAGCCGAATAAGAGCTTGCTGAGCGATCTAAATGATGGCGGTATTCCTACTTATTTAATTGGTGGCAGCAAACTCGCTGGCGAGCTCGATGCAAAAAGAGCAATACTAGAAGGGTTTGAAATCGCAGCTCAAATTTGATCAGAAGTGCTATTTGGTCTAAAGCTAGCTTAAGGCTCATTTGAAAGTAATGGCCGTTAGCTAAAAAGGACGTTTCGCATGAAAAACCGAGGATTAGGCATTATCTTTCGGTTTTCTTAGCTTTTTCTTGAGCTTGTCTTTGGTTCGCTTTAAACCGGATTTAAACCCGTCGGATTCATCTCCTCTTAGGGACTGCACGCTTTGGTATAGCGTGTCAGTCAACTCTTGCCTGCCGTTAATGTGTTCGATTGATGCCCATGGAATGGGTTCGCCAATAGAGACTTTAACCTTACGACCGAATTTATTGGTTGCTTCGTGCATTAACATTCCCATTCGAAGCGGTTCAGCAACGTGCGATGCAATGTGAAACTTCCGACTATTTTGGCCGTGGAAATAAACGGGAACTACTGTTGCTTTCGACTCGCGAACTAGTTTCGCGGCAAAGGTGGTCCATGGTCCATCTTTAACTGAACCAAACCCCATTTTGCCAGCCGTAGACACCATGCCTGACGGAAAAATTAAGACGGGGATCCCATTCGATAAGTTCTCTAATGCCAATTTTTTGGAACGTATGTTTACCTTGATGGCTTCTGGGGTTGGCTTGAAGTCTATTGGCAAGAAATACGGGGCTAAATCGCGATCTTGGCACAGTGCTGAGTTAATCAAAATGCGCAGATCTCCACGAGCACGTGCGGCTAGCTCACAGAGAACAGTTCCGTCTAATATTCCAAAGGGGTGGTTTGCTATAAAGATAAGTGGCCCTGAGACATCGATATCGTCTGGTTTGAGCCCAGCGTAATCGATCTCCAAGCGAGCTTCTTTAATCGCATTTCTAAAGAAGGTATTTATATCAAACTCGCCTTCCTTTAAACGCGAGTAGATTTTTTCTATCTTACGTCGACCTAACGCGACTTCTAAACGATCAATGACAAATCGTCGGAAAAACCTGTCTTCTGGCTGAACGTAAGACAAAGAAGGTACGTCGACCACGTAATCAGTAATCTCGTTACGCGAGTCTGTCGCTTCGGCTTCTTGCTTAGAATCTGATGAGGAGTCTTTATGCATGATCTTTATGATCGTTTTCTCTTACTGTACCACAGAAATGGTATTCAACTAATTGTCCCAAACCTTTTGGTTTGGCCGTGCCTATCCGCTATTTGTTTGCGATTCTCGTCGCATAAATACATACTGATGCGGGCATAAAAAAACCCCAGTTGCCGAAACAACTGGGGTTCTCTATTTAAAAT
>CAZOIG010000340.1:0-1639 GCA_964579235.1 uncultured Gammaproteobacteria bacterium | reverse complement strand
GGCACTGCAATGGCGGTGACGCCCTCAGCAACGGTGCTGCCTTTAACGACTTCTGCCGCAGCGCGAAAATCCTCAATTCGAGAATTGGTGCAAGAGCCTAAGAATACGTAGTCGATATTAATGTCGGTTATCTTAGTGCCCGCTTCCAAACCCATATACTTCAGGGCCGATTCACAAGACTGGGCTTTGCCAGCGCTTTCAAAATCGCTCGGAGCAGGTACGCTTTGATCTACCGGTACAACTTGTTCGGGCGATGTACCCCACGTGACTTGTGGCGCGATATCGGCTGCGTCCAGTTCAACCACCGCGTCAAACGTGGCGTCTGCGTCACTTGGGAGTGATTTCCAATACGCTAGAGCTTGGTCCCACGCCTCCCCTTTTGGTGCAAACTCTTTGCCTTTTAAAAACTCATAGGTTTTTTCGTCGGGCGCAACTAGGCCAGCACGCGCGCCAGATTCGATGGCCATGTTGCATAAAGTCATGCGACCCTGCATCGACAAACTCTCGATTGCGTCACCTGCGTACTCAATTACATAACCCGTACCGCCGGCGGTACCAATCTTGCCAATAATCGCCAGAGCAATGTCTTTGGCGGTGCTGTATTTCGACAATTTGCCGTTAACCTTCACCAGCATGGTCTTTGATTCGGTCTGCGGTAGGCATTGAGTCGCCATAACGTGCTCAACTTCAGACGTACCGATACCGAACGCCAAAGCGCCAAATGCGCCGTGGGTAGCGGTATGGCTATCGCCGCATACCGTGGTCATGCCTGGGTGTACGAAGCCGTGCTCAGGAACAACAACATGAATGATGCCGTTATTTTGGCTTTTCATATCGTACAGGGTTAGACCGTGTTTTTCACAGTTTTCCATCATTCGTTGCACTTGCTTGGCGCCAATCGGGTCAGGTAGGTTTAAACGGTCGGCCAACTTGGTCGGAACGCAGTGATCAAGCGTGGCAAGAATGCTGTGCGCATTTCGCACTGGGCGACCAGCAAGGTCTAAACCCTCAAAGGCTTGCGGCGAGGTGACCTCGTGCATTAAATGTCGATCGATGTACAGCAGATGAGCTTGGCCTGGTTCTTGGTGAACTAGATGCGCATCCCAAATTTTTTCGTACATGGTTTTAGCCATGTCTTTCTCCTGTGGTTTAACCAGCGGTGTTACTTGTGATTTTTGTACTGACGAAATAGCGTCGAGATAGTGTTTATCAGAAGTCCGAAGTACTACTACGGAGCCTGATTTCAGGCCTCAGATAAGTTCAACTAGGCCTGTAGTGAGGCGAATTGTAGAAAAGCAATTACAATAAAGCAAATTCATTGTTATTATTACAATGATTCCAAAACGGAATGCTAGCCGTGATTTTAGAGTGAGCAGAGCCGTTGTCAAAAACAGTGTGAATTGAATATGGATATATCGGGTTTAGAGGCATTTATTGAAGTGGCGCAGACGGGCTCATTCTCGCGGGCGTCAGAAAAACTCAACATCACCCAGCCAGCGGTGAGCAAGCGCGTGGCGGGATTAGAGCAAGAGCTGAATGCGCAATTGTTTAACCGAATTGGTCGGCAAATAAGTCTAACCGAAGCAGGCAAGCAATTATTACCCAAAGCCAGAGATTTACTGCAATATGCGAAGGATCT
>CAZOIG010000339.1:0-14749 GCA_964579235.1 uncultured Gammaproteobacteria bacterium | reverse complement strand
GTGATTACCATTCACGCTAAAACCAGCTTCCCCTTGTTGTACGTCTGCTAAAAACCGACCGTGGGTAGTGTCGTACTTAAGAAGGTGCAAACTGGTATCGAGCGGCGCTAAGTCATTTATAGCAACAACATTAATTGACTTTTCTAAACCATTTTCGTAAACGGCTCGGACAATGTTACGGCCTATACGGCCAAATCCATTGATGGCGATATTGATCATTTTAATAAATCCCAAGGTTCTCTGATGCACACATTATAACCGAGTCATAAGACAGCAATGCGGCGGTACAACGAAAAACGGCGCAACCTAAGTTGCGCCGTCGATATCATGTTTATCGCCTATTTCAAATACGAAACCCAAATTGGGCGATACATGTATTCGTATAAAAAGCAGACTACTTTTTCATCGAAATAGTCGAGTCAAAGACTTTTGCATCTCGAATGCCGTCCACTGCTTCCATGATCGCTCTTGTCTTGGCTTCTGGATCAACCTTAACTACGACGCCCGATTCAGGGCTTTCGGCTCTTAGGCGAACGATTGTTGGTTTTACAGCGCGAGGATCAACCAAGCGGTTTTGAATCCGAATTTCACTCAGATCAGTCACTTCTACGACAATAGGTCGTGGTGCTTCTGGGTCTGGTGGTGTATCAACGGCTGGCGGCTTATTCAAAGGAATAGCGGTCTCTTTAACAAAGCTCGCAGTTACAATGAAGAAGATAAGCATAATAAAAACAACATCCAACATCGGGGTGATGTCGATATCTGCGTCTTCTTCGCTCTGCGTTTTGCCCATTCGTCTCATACGATGATTCCTCTAATTCTAAATTGTTCTGAGTCGTAGCTTCACTTGCTCTTAGTGATGTCCGACTTCCTCATTTTGATCTGCCACAAGGCCTAGTACGTGCTCTTCTAAGGTTTCTTCAATAGCTTTTGCTTTCGAAGACGTTAACCAATGTAAGAACACAGACGGGATTGCTACCACTAGACCAAGAACTGTTGTCACAAGTGCTTGTGAAATACCACCGGCCATGGTTTGCGGGTCACCAGCACCATATAAGGTGATCGCTTGGAACGTCTGAATCATACCTGTTACGGTACCCAACAGACCCAGCAACGGTGCTACGACTGCGATGATCTTAATAATCATCAAACCTTTATTAATACCAGGAGATTCTTTCAGCAGGACCTCACCGAGTTTCAATTCCATAGACTCCGCATCGGACTTAGGATTATCTTGATAAACCTGAAGGATACGTCCCAATGGGTTTTTAATTGAAGGCCGTTTCAGGTCTTTCGCTTGCTTAGCAACAGAACCCGCAATTGAGCTCAAAGCCATAAAACGAATAACTGCGATTAGCAGGGCTAGAAAGCCAAGAGCCAAAATGATGTAACCTACGATACCACCCTCTTGAATCTTCTCGAACAAGCTAGGCTGTTGAACTAGGGCTCTTAAGATACCGTTACCGTTACCGCCTGACGGGTCAATAAGAAACGACGTGACACCGCTACTGGCATTTTGCAGATCGTTTGACTTAGAAACAAACTCAGAGTCCATGGTGCGGTCTAAGGCCACAAGGCCCTCGTTCTCGTCATAAATGGCGATTTGATCACCATAAACAGCATTGAACACACCTACTCGAGTGACCGTGCGATCTTCAGATTCGTAAACGCCGTATTCTTCACCGTCTTCGTTTACTTCAGTGCCGACCTTATACTTAACCGGCGTAGTGAACGTAACGATCTTGCCTTGCTGGGTCATTTCATTTTGAAACTCAACCCACAGGTCTTCAATCTCATCCATGCTGACTAACTCAGTTAAGCTAGCCATTTTGGCGACCATAATTTGCAGCTTTTCTGAGCGTCCAGGATACTGCGCACTGATTAAAGACGTTTTGTAGTCATCTTGTGCTTCGGACGCATTTTGTTGGATTACACCAAACAACTGCTGCAGATCGCCTAATTCTTTAGCAAGCTCAGCCTGTAGCTCTTCGAGCTTCAGTTTGTTTACTTCATACTCAGCGTCCAACTGGTCACTAATTCGTTCCTGACGAGCACGCTCATTAGTCATTGAATTTAGACGACCTTGCTGGCGATTTTGTTCGGCACGAAAGCGCTGCTCCCGAGCCGAGTTTTCGCGGCGTTCATTAGCCGCCGCGCGATTTACAGCTGCGAGGACTTCACTAATGTTTAGTCCACGATTATTTGCTTGTTCCGCTGCCTCGCCGTCAGCCTCCTGAGCATTTGCAACAGAGACAGAAAGCAGAACAACTAATGCGGCAGTAATGCTCGCTCGAACCATACTAAAATTGTTCATTAAACCTCGCATTATTGAACCTCCGGCGCTGCGATCGGTAAATCCAGCAACGTCTCAGATGGCTCTTTGCCTTGAATTACTCGAATGGCATGGTTGATTCCCTCATTAAATGATGAACCAAGTGGTTGCCAAGAATTTGTTTCTCTATCCCAATGACCAGATGTTGTTCCGTCAAGGGTTTGATAATAAAGACCGGTTCTGCCTAATTGCAAAATATTAACGGCAAGTTCCTGGCCTTCAACTTGCAAATTATCGGTGTATACATTTAACGTTTTGCCGTAGCCCGCCTCTATTGAGTAAGCCTGTAAAACCTGTCTAAATCGCTCAGCAGCCGAGATATTTGCATTGGTCAAATAACCGCGAATGCGCTCTACTCGGGCCTCGCGCTCTTCCTTTTGAAAAGGCATATCGGCTTTTACAAAAGTGTCTAAACCTTCGATCATGCGCAGCATTAGCGGAACGATTTGGCGCTCGATGAGAGAAGCGTCTTCAATTGATCGTTCCAGCGTAATCATCGCCTCTTCTTGAGCCGTTAGCGTTCTACGCATGCGGTCATTATAAGCCCGCAGGCCTTCAACCAATTTCGCCTGTTGTTGGTAACGGCGAATGATTGCCTCTGTCGCTTCAGAAATCTGATCAATCCGCGCTTGTGAAGCAGCACCAGCCTGAGAACGAGCCGTACCCGAATTAACGATATCGTCTGTAGCATCTGCGTAAGCTGCGCCAGAGAAACTAATACCCACAACGCAGGCAATAACGGAAAGCTTTATTTTCATTTTTGATAGTCCGTAAGAACTCATTGTAATCCTCTGTGTGCGCCGTGGATCGACGGCTAAACTGAATACGTTACTAGTTACTGATCCATTCAAGACGACCTCGATAAAAGATCGTCTCAACTGGATTCAGGTTAACCTGCCAAAGGCTCAACATCAGTGTTGATAATGATCTCTTCTTGAAGTGCTGCAATACGCTTCACTTCATTATCAACATACTGAACCCACTGACCCGCCATTGACGCAACTTTTTCATGTTGCGCTGCTGACTGAAATGTTTTCTTGGCTGTCTCGTACTTTTTCTGCTCGAATTGTGCGGAACCCAAACTAATCTTTGTGTTTCCGATATTGGCACCTAGTCCGCCTTTATTCAGTGCGCGTTTAAGAGCAGTTTCCGCTTCTGCCCATCGGTTAAGATAAAGGTATGATTGTCCTAAGTTGTCGTATAACTTGCCGTCATCTGCAAGTCGCGCCGCTTCACTAAGGGGTGCTAAGGCATCCTCATATTCCTTGGCTGCATAAAGCGCTTGGGAGTACAGGCGATAATTATCTAGGTTCTTTTTAATCGCGCCCGACTCAAGACCACCCTTCATTATCTGACTGGCTTGGTAGTAATTTTCTTCAGCCATTTTCAATTGAGCTAATGTTCTTAACTCGGACTCACTTGAAAGCAGACCTTGGTCATAAAGCGCTTGATAGAGAGCAGTCATTTTTGATTGCTGATTTAACTCGTTATAGACACCAGCTAAGGTCGTTAAGTAAGTCTTTTTGGGGTAGTGCTGAACTAACTGCTTCAACACTGGTACCATTTTTGAATATTGGTCTTTCTGGCGATAAATGTTGCTCAATAGGTTCAACCAACCTTCCTTGGGTACGCTGCCAACCTGAACATAAATATCGATACCTTTTTGAACATTAGGTAATGCATCATCGTAACGCTTAAGCATGTACTGAGCTTGACCGATAAGCATGTAGCCATCGGCTGTCGGCTCGGCCTGTGTATTAAACCATTGGCGAGCATAGTTCAGCGCTTCAGAGTAATTTTCCAAAGAAAAATACACCTGAGCAATCACGTAGAAATTTTGATTATAGTTGGCCTCAGGGAGACCTTCTTTAAGTGGAATAATTTTTTTAAATTCTCGCAAAGCACCCTGCAAATCATCGCGGGTAAACGCGATGTTGCCCTTGAAGGTATGCACGTAAGACCGCTCAATATTGTTTAAATCCGGATCTCTTTCTAGTTTTGCTAGCAATTCAGCGGCTGCAGCGTAGTCGTCAATTTCAAAAGCTTCATTAATGCCCTCAAAGGTCTTAATGTGCTTTTGGCGAATCGACTCCACGCGCTTACCTTTACGCCGAGGTTTCGCTTCTTCTTCTTGCGCCTGAACGAAGCTTCCTTGATTCAAAACAGGTGTGAACGGAGCAGTCACTATAATGCTGAGCGCAACGAATGCTGCGAGCGAAAAGCTGCATGCAAATGGTTTCAAGCGAGCTATTTCGCTGCTCTTTAATCCTAATTTCATAGTTGATAACCTCAAAATTTTTTGGTTAAACGTCAATATCTTTAAACCGTAGACTGTTCTAAAACATCGCTAGTCAGACACCCAACTTAACAGCCACCCTCTAAGTCAAAAACAATACGCAATGGAACGTTGGGCACATCTACGGGTTTGCCACCAACTTGTCGTGGCTTGTATTTGTATTTTAGCGACGCTTTTTTCGCCGCAGACTCGAACATTGAGGACGAGCTGTCAGTAACAATTGGATCTCTTACGCCACCATCAGCTGTTACCGTGAACTCTAACTCTACCCAACCACATAAGCCGCGCTCTTGCGCTCTACGAGGGTAAATGGGAGGTGCCCTGAAAATCGGCAGAAACTCACCATCAGAAGGGTTCAGCCCCTGAAGATCGCGGTTAAGACCAATTTGGACGCCACTCAAGCCAACGTTTGAATCAATATCGATTTCATCAGGAACAATTTCTGTATCGGGAATCTCAGGCGCTTCGTCAATATCGTCAGGACGATCTGGCTTAGGAGCGATGGTTCTTACATCTTCATTCTCTGGTGTCTGTGTAAAACTAGGTAAAACAGAATCGTTGCTTTCACCTAATTCTGGCTCATCCATTTTGATGAGACCGTACATACCTAAAATGAGGCCCAGGGTTACGAGGATCGCGATACCAAATGATTGTACATTTCTGACCATTTTGCTTACTCCGATTTCGTCGCTACCGCAGGGATCGTAATCCCAGCGTCTTTTAGTGCGTCAACCACTTTAATCAGTGTTTCTGCCGTAGACTCAACATCCGCTTGAACAACAACTTCACCCTCAGGGTTTTCGGCTCTGAGCCTACCAATCGTTGCTTTAATCGCGCGCGGATCGATGTTGTTTTTGTCCAACCAAACTTCGTCATTTTCATCAATCGCCAGCAAGATAGTAGCTTTCGGCTTTTTGACCGAAGTGACGGCTTCAGGCTTTTCTACCTTGGCGCCACTCTCTTTAATGAAGCTCGCTGTTACGATAAAGAAGATCAGCATGATAAAGACCACGTCTAGCATCGGCGTGATATCGATCTTGGCGTCTTCTTCTTGAGTTTTACGAATTCGTCTCATTGATGTATCTCGTTTATTTTACTTGCACTATTTAATGCAACGGGCTGTACGGGTATTAATCGCGCAGCCTGAATTAATGATCCAGAGTCAGGCGTTCGCTCAAATGCTCACGCTCTTGCTCAGCTTTACGCTGCAACCAAAAGCTTAAGAACAAACCAGACAGTGCCGCCACCATTCCAGCCATTGTTGGAACAGTTGCTCGTGAAACCCCACCTGCCATAGCTCTAGCATTAGAAGAACCGCTAATCGCCATAACTTGGAACACTTCAATCATCCCGGTCACCGTACCTAGCAAACCAAATAATGGCGCTAATGCCACACAGGCTTGGATCATAGAAAGGTTCTTTTTGGTCTGCGCTGCTACTCCAGATATCAGCTGTTCACGAACTTGGTGAGCCGCCCATGAGCTACGCTCTGAGCGAGCTTCCCATTCTTGAACTGCCGCCTTGACCGCATCCTTATGAGGGCCTCGGAAGTAGAAGATACGCTCCAAAATCATGTACCACATCACCAGCAACAAGACGGCAATCAGATACAAAACAGGACCGCCAAGCTCCATAAAATCTTGGATGTGCTCAGGGATCGCTAAAATAAAATCTGGCATATAAACCTCTGTCGGTATGTGCTCAGCCGCGTCGCATAAAACGCGCGGCTAAACACTTACTTGATTACTTCTCTAGCTGACGTGCAACCATGCCGGCTGCTTGTTCTTCCAGAATCTCTTCTACACGCTTAGCTTTACTCGCCGCAGCCGTGTGAAGTAGAACAATCGGAATCGCCACAACTAGACCACAAACGGTAGTCACTAGAGCCGTAGAAATACCGCCCGCCATCAACTTAGGATCGCCAGCACCGAACAATGTGATCGATTGGAAAGTCTCGATCATGCCGAGTACCGTACCCAGTAGACCCGCAAGCGGAGCGACCACTGAAACAATCTTAATGAACATTAACCAAGAAGTGAGCTTGGGCGTTTCTTTCATAATTGCTTCAGAAAGACGCAACTCCATAGCTTCTGTGTCATTAGTTGGATTGTCTGTCACTGCTCTAAGCACGCGACCCAATGGGTTATCGCCAGGTGAAGTTGGGTTAGCAGCTTGCTTTTGCACCGCTGCCGCAACACCAAATAAGGTGACGATTTTCCAAATTGCGATCACAGCGGCAATTGCACCAACGCTTAAGATAATGTAACCAACCAAACCACCTTGATTAACTCGATCCATCAAGCTTGGCGTCTCTACAGCAGCACCCAAAAGAGTACCCTGCGTTGGGTCGAGAGCGAACTCAACGACTTCACCGGCACTCGCACCAAATAGATCGCCAGCAGTACCAGTGGCACCACCACCAGGCTGCTTAGGCAATTCAGCTACGGAACCCGTTCCGTAGCTCAAAAATTTACCGTCGCCGATCAAGTTGAAGCTACCAACGCGAACAACATCTTGCTGCTCTTTACCACCAGCTGCGGTTGCAACTTCGCGAGAAAAGCGAGACACCTTACCTTGCTCTACCATTTCACGGAAGACCGCTTGCCAAACACTCTCCAGCTCTTCAGCTGTCATCAACTCATTACTTTGGTTTGATACTTTTCGAGAGATATTGTCGAACGAGTCCATACGTCCTGGATATTGAGCTGAAATTACAGACGTTGAAAAACTCGCTTCTGCTTCGCCCAATACTTGTTGAACCGCACCGAACAACTCTTTTAAGTCGCCCAGAGCCGCTTCACGATTGTTACGCAAGGCGTTCAACGCTTCGTCATTGCTCGCAAACTGCGTTTCTAATTGGTCACTACGCGCTTCGAGTTGAGCACGTTGCGCACGCAATTGATCAACCAAGGCTTGCTTACCGGCACCAGCCGAAGCGAAACGTGACTCTAAATCACGGGCCGCATCAGACTTTTCAAATTCGCCACTGCGCACAGCTTCATACAAATCATCAACTGATTGAGCCTGTGCTGGCATTACTGCTAGTGCAGCTAGAAGCGCTGCTGTTGTAAATAGACTCTTCATTTTAAGCTCCTTCTGGCGCAGAAATTGGTAAGTTCAGTAGCTCTGGCGCCACCGTTTTACTCGCAACCTTAATCGCGTTTCGAATGTCGCGGTGAGAATCGATCTCTACCCAGCCATTGCTGACAGTGTCCCACATGAACGAAGTCTTACGATCGTCCGTTTGCGCATACAAAGCTAAACGCCCGATACGCAAGATATCAAGAACAGTGTCTTCGCCATTCACTGGAATAGTGCCGCGGTACGCTTCAAACGTATTACCGTACTCAATCTCAGACGTGTAGATATCCATGATATTGCGAAAACGGTCTGAAGTTCGAGCCTCAGGATTCACCATAAGCGATTGCAAACGCTCGATGCTTTCTAGGCGCTCTTCCTTATGGAAAGGCAAATCAGCTTTTACGAACTGATCCAGTGCCGCCAACATCTTCGTCAGCAAAGGAGCAACTTGCTCCTCGAGGCCTTTTGAGTCTTCGATTGACTGTAAAATTTCAGCTCGGGCTTCGCCTTGAGCTCTTAACTGTGCATTGAGTTGGTCGTTATAGACTTTTAAGCCTTCAACCAACTTGAGTTCACGCGCGAACGCCTGGTCTACTGTCTCGCCAGTTGCTGACTGCGCAGCCACCAGTGTAGAGATAAGACCGAGGACAACAACTGCCATCGCTTGACTCATCCAATTCAACAAAGTTTTTTTCATTTTCAAAATAACCTCTTGTAATGAAACCTAGTTTGCTAGATTCAAAAAATATCGCTTGAGCATTTTAACAATCAAAATACCGTCTGCGACTCGTTAATTATCAATCTCACGTTCCATCTTAGACAGTTCCAACAAATCCGTGATTTGTCGCCTGCTACCGCTAAAACAAAATGTCCTGTGTGCGCGTCTAACAAAATACTCACACAGAGTCAGATTTTCTTCAATCCACATCTTAAGTAAAAAACTAAGATGCGGTCTGCTCTACCAGCGATACTGTTAAACACGGCGTTGTTGCCGAGACTAAACAAATCACTAAAACTGAACTCAACAGAAGAAAGAAAACTGGTGCTTAAATATACCGCACCCTTGAAAGGCCAATACTCTTGCGAAAGAGAACGCGACACGCTTTGCTGAAACGCTACCCTTTGTCTAAAAAACCAACAAACAACAAAGGCGAATCAATCACAAACCGTACAACGTCAAACTAAAGTCTCGGCAACCACGCTGCTGCTCACTTTAGTCTTCTTGGATCACTTAATAGTCTTAAATTCAAACTTCTCGCTCGACTCTAGACTTTGAGTGATACAAACGTTACTTAGATCAAATTGATCCAGCAACGCCTCCCATGGCTGGTCTTAATACCTCACTAGCTTACTCATGCTTTACTTTTGAGTAACGCTACAACTCGTTAAAGCTGAGGTTAAAAGAGACCATTTTTCTTTTTACTGCAGGCTCTGTCTTGTGCAGAACTTGAACTTCCAAAGTCTATACTGGATTGAGGTAATAAGCCAAGCCCTATCTGCTTGCAGACGCATTTTAAGCAGCGGTGGAGTCAGATTGAGGCCGCTCGACCACTTCAAGGTCGTGCGATCAAGGCCAGCTGCTTTCCTAAGAGGCTATTTCTGCTAAGCGATCTCGAGCTCGAGAAAATCACTCATTTCAGTAACCTAGCTCCGAGGTTATCACTCAGAGCCGAGCATGGAGCAGACGTGAAAGAGCTGTCATGTTCGTGTTGAATGGCTTCGCTTTCCTATTCGCTGAAGTAATCAACGGCGGCTCGCAAGCGAGCCACACTGGTGCTTTGGCCAAGCACCGCAAGAGTTTGGTCTATCGACGGAGAGTTTGCATCACCCGTAACCGCAACACGAATAGGCTGTGCCAACTTGGCGAAACCGATTTCTCTCTCGGCCACCAAAGCCTTAAGTTGCTCTTGGATCAGCTCCGGCTCCCAAGCCGCGAGACCCTCTAAACGCTGGGCGAATTCAGCCAGCAGATCAGCGGTGCCCTCTTTGATCCATTTTTTAACGGCCGCTTCGTTGTATCCGTCGACTTCGGCGAAAAAGAATTTACTTTGATTAACAAGTTCAACCAGAGTGTTGCAGCGATCGCGCATTAAATCGAGAACATCGAGCGCGTTTGGCATATTAGTTAGATCAATTCCGGCAGCTTTAAAATACCAGTCAGCTTTGTTAGCCAACTCTTGCAGCGGCATCGCCTTAATTTTTTCTGCGTTTACCCACAAGAGCTTTTCCGCATTAAACGCAGACGGCGCCTTGCTCACGTCTTCGATTTTAAATAATGACATCAGCTCATCCATACTGAAGAGCTCTTGGTCGCCGTAAGACCAACCAAGTCGCACTAAGTAGTTCAACAAAGCTTCAGGCAAAATGCCATCGTCACGATACTGCATCACACTCACCGCGCCATGCCGTTTAGACAGACGCGCGCCGTCTTCACCCAAAATCATTGGCACATGCGCGTACACCGGCACACTAGCGCCCAAGGCTTTAAGGATATTAATTTGTCTGGGCGTATTATTGATATGGTCATCGCCACGAATCACATGCATAATACCCATATCCCAATCGTCCACCACAACTGTTAGGTTGTAAGTTGGCACTCCATCTGGTCTAGCAATGACTAAATCGTCCAGCTCCTGATTGGCCACCACGATATTGCCTTTAACCTGATCTTCGATCAGCACTTCGCCGTCGAGGGGGTTTTTAAAACGAACCACCGTCTGTTCCGTTTTAGCGATGTTGCGATCGCGGCAGCGACCATCGTATTTAGGCTTTAATCCAGCTGCGCGCAACTCTTCACGCAAACCATCTAAGCGCTCTTTAGAGCACTCGCAATGATAAGCATCGCCATTGTCGAGCAGCTGCTGAACCACTTCTGAATATCGATCAAATCTTTGAGTTTGGTAAAACGGCCCCTCATCGTGATCAAGCCCAAGCCACTTCATGCCATCGAGAATAGCTTGCACAGATTCTGGGGTGGAGCGCTCCAGATCGGTGTCTTCGATGCGCAATACGAACTTGCCCTGATTTTGGCGCGCATGCAGCCAAGAGTACAAAGCAGTGCGCGCACCGCCAATGTGGAGGTAACCAGTTGGGCTAGGTGGGAAACGAGTAACGATCATAGGGAGTTATATATCTTGGGATATTAGTGGTTAGGCTCAATAGCCAATATTGTTCGAATCTAAATTTCGCGAGTTTTCAGAAACTCTACGTCTGGCCAGCGGTCCATAGTGAGCTGCAGATTGACCATGTTGGGCGCAATGTAAGTCAGCTGATCTGCGCCATCCAGCGCAATATTAGCTTCTTGCTTGCGCGTAAATTCTTGCTCTGTCTTGGCATCAGGAAATCTCAACCAGCGTGCCGTAGCAACCTGCACAGGCTCAAAAGTGCTCTCAACTTTGTACTCAGTCTGCAATCGGTGAGCGACCACGTCAAACTGCAGCACACCGACGGCTCCAAGAATAAGGTCGTTAGAAATGAGTGGCCTAAACACTTGAGTAGCGCCCTCTTCACTTAATTGAATCAAACCTTTTTGCAGGGCTTTAGCTCGCAGTGGATCTTTCAGTTGTACACGCCGAAACAGTTCCGGCGCGAAGTTGGGTATACCGGTGAACTTTAATTCTTCACCCTCAGTAAAGGTGTCGCCGATCTGAATGGTGCCATGATTATGCAAACCGAGAATATCCCCAGGAAAAGCATCCTCAGCTTGATCGCGCTTAGACGCCATAAATGAACTGGCGTTGTTAATGGCTACATCACGTTTCAAGCGCACGTGACGCAACTTTTTGCCTTTCTCAAATTGACCAGAAGTAACTCGCAGAAACGCGATTCGGTCGTGATGAGACGGGTCCATATTGGCCTGAATTTTAAACACGAAACCAGTGAACTTTTCTTCGTTTGCGTCAACCTTGCGAGATTCAGCTTCGCGCCCCTGCGGTGCGGGTGCGTGTGCGGCGAAATTCGCCATCAACTCGTCGATCCCCAAATTGTTGATCGCAGAACCAAAGAACACCGGAGTTAGAACGCCGCTTAAGTACAGCTCTAGATCGAATGCATTACTGGCGCCCTCGAGTAGCTCAAGCTCGTCGCGCAGATCGTTAATTTGATCACCCAAAGCTTGTTCAGCTTCGCTGGAGTCAAGCCCATTGATAAAGACATCTTGATCTTCTGAATTACCGGGCCGCCCCGCAAACAAATGGAGTACATCGTCATAGAGTCGATAGACGCCACGAAACTGCTTACCACCACCGATTGGCCAAGTCATCGGCGCACACAGAATATCGAGAACCGATTCCACCTCGTCCATAACTTCCATGGGATCGCGGCCTTCTCGGTCCATTTTATTAACGAAAGTCATAATGGGCGTGGTGCGTAAACGGCACACGTCCATAAGCTTAATAGTTCGTTCTTCAACGCCCTTTGCAATATCGATAACCATTAATGCTGAATCCACAGCAGTTAACGTGCGATAGGTATCTTCAGAAAAGTCCGCGTGTCCTGGCGTATCCAGCAGGTTAATCATCTTGTCGTCGTAGACAAACTGCATAACCGAAGACGTAACCGAGATGCCGCGCTGCTTCTCTAGCTCCATCCAATCTGATGTTGCGTGCCGACCTGATTTGCGAGCCTTAACATTGCCCGCCATTTGAATCGCCCCACCAGACAGCAATAATCGCTCAGTCAGCGTAGTCTTACCCGCATCAGGGTGCGAGATAATGGCAAAGGTGCGCCGCTTGGCAACCTCGGATTGCAAACTCATACTAGGTCCGTGAAAGTGATGGTCTAAGTCCGCACAGGCGAAACAACACCTATACAAAACGATTCTTCAAAGAATTAAGGCGCGCATTATAACGAAACTGCGCATAGAAAAGTGGATTCGCTGAAATGGCCTTGCTGATAGAACTAGCTCAGTCATTTACGAGCGAACTCTGTACCCGCTAAAGCTTTATGGCTGCAAGGTGATGCGATCGCCTTTAACAATCAGCTCAACTCGGTCAGCCGAGATGCTGTCGACCTTGATGCCTGTCGCCAGAAAATCACCTTCTCGCACTAGCTTATCGTTAATGATCGCAAAACGTTGCTCGGCATTTTCAGAGTAACTGAGCACGCTGAGTACCGCCGACGCAGCCGTTGCCTCGCTGGAGACCTCTGGTGGCTGTTGCGTCTGCAGCTGCCCCAATCCTGTTACGCGATTATTAGGCGATAAAAGCAGCAAGATCAATGCCGCCAAAATCGACACCACCAACAAGGCCGCTATGGTTAAACCAACCCACTTCAAGGGGCTGGGCTCCTCGATTGCAGGCATGTCTGTTAGCGTAGGGATGTCATTCAGTTTGCGTTCTTGCTCTGACTTTTTTAGGGCGTCTAGAATCGTCGACATGATGTGTACTCTAATTTATCTTCAAAAGTAGTAAGGCGAGCTCGCCTATTGGTTTGCCGCCGCACCTGATTGCGCCGCCTGATTACTCAATACCGGAGAAACCCGCTCATACAAGCGCGGGATTAGGCCCGCCGCCAGCAATTCGTTAATAAACAACTTTGTCTGAATGCCCATCTCACCGTCGGCAGAAAGGCCTTGAACGCTTTGCAAAGCAACTAATTTTTGAGCGGTATCGGGATCAAATTCGTCTGATTCAAGCAAGCTTAGCCGCGGCAGCGATAAGCGCTCTAATGCGAGATCGAGTCGAGATTTTGCAGCCAGCACCCGCGGCCCTACATCGCCCATTCTTAAAATTTGATCGCTAAACCCATTGTATTGCCAGAGTGCAACAGCACTGCCCGTCCAAGCGGCTTCAAAGGTGGCGCGATCAAGGCTAATGGCTCGATCACCCACCAGTACACTAAGCAACTGATCAGCCAAGGCCCTCACAATAACGCGATGTTGGATACCATCAGACGTTAGCACTGCTATCGTCGGGCGGTTAATCGCGACAAGGTCTTCCCAACTCGAGACATCTAAACAGCCTAAACCGTTTTGACTAAGAACCTGGCAATAAGACTGCAACACAGGACCATCAAAACGGTAATCCCATAAAGCCGCCAAGCGCTGAAAGGCCCCACTTCGCGAGGTTTGATCAGCACTGGTAATCAACAAATCAGCGAGTTGCTGCGAATCTAATTGATCACCGGCAAACCATGCTGGGCGGGATTGCGTGCTAGCTCGGATTTGCTCGGATTGATCAGTGTCGCCAACCAACTCTAGCGCTGGCGCTGAGTCCCCTGCGTCGACTTGCACACCGTTTTCAATCGAGGGAAGTTCGGTTATATCCTGCAATAAGCTGTCATCAGGAACCTCAGCGGATTCGTCTAACGGCACACTCGATACCCGTACTGAGCCAGTTGGTTCAGGCGATGCTTGCGAGGATGTTGTAGCGTCAGTCACCGAAACATCGGTCGAACTTTCCGGAACTACCTCGGCAATAGGCGCCACTTGGCTCTGCATGACGGCTTGGCGAGGCGCATCATTGTCAGCAGAGCGTGACATCAATACCCACCACATCACTGCATTAAGCAGCAGAATTGCACCGACGAAAACCCACCACTGCAACCTAACCAACGGAATCGAGCGCCCTAATAGTGAAACTGACTTTTCAGCATTTGGCAAAAGAACTTCTTTTGCTGCGCGACGAACCATAGACGCGTCGACCCATCGACTGCTTTTGGCATAAGCGGCCAGCATGCTTTGATCGGCCAACACATTAATGCGTCGCGGTATTCCTTCGGTGGCTTTGCGCAATTGGTCGATTGCTTGCCGTGTGAATATGGGTTGGCGACTGCCTGCCACTGCTAATCGACGATTGATATAGGCTTCGATATCGCGCCCTTCAAGGGCACTCAGCGAGTATCTAGCGGTCACCCTTTGAGCTAGCTGACGTAGGTCTTTACGCCGCAACATATCGTCAAGCTCGGGCTGTCCGATCAAGATAATTTTGAGCAACTTGGTTTTAGTTGTCTCAAGATTCGTCAACAATCTGATCTGCTCAAGCACATCGCGCCCTAACAGCTGGGCCTCATCAATAATCAATACCGTTTGGCGATTATTC
>CAZOIG010000338.1:0-1980 GCA_964579235.1 uncultured Gammaproteobacteria bacterium | reverse complement strand
TATGGGCGCAAGAACTTTCGAAGACCAGCAACATCACCGTAAACAGTCTCGACCCCGGCGCAGTGCGAACTAGCTTAAGGCGCCGTTCACACCCTGGAGAAGACCAGAATTCGATAACCCCTCCAACCGACATCACTCCGGTTTACTTAAAACTCTTGTCAGGCAATCATGCCTGGCATGGCGAGCATTTGACCATCGTCTAAGCAAACGCTAAATGCGGCCGGTCAACAGCCAACGACGCTGCCTCATTGAACTTTTTGGCGTTCCTAAATTCGTGCATCGAGGAATCGCCGTTAGTAGTGTTTGGCGAGACACAAAACCACCCTCAACCGTCGCAACATAATTATAATGCTGCGCGCAAACCGTCTTATCTCGTTCAAAAAAAGAATTAAACGGGTAAGAAAAGGATTGTATTTCTTGCCCCAACAAATTTGAGAGCTCTCGCTTGGAGTTAACTAACTCTGCCTCAAACTCGTCATCGGTCAATTTGTCTCGCCGAAAGTGTGAACGACCATGACTCGCTATTTCGTGGCCATTACCAGCCGCTGCCAGTAAATCATCACGGTTGGGATAGAGAACCTCGACTAATTCATCTAGTCCCTCTAATTCTTTTTTGAATTCTTCAGCATAATCCTGGAGGGACTGATCTAAGTCGGTTAAACCAACTGTCGACAAAAAACCCTCGAGGCTTACGTCTTTTATCTTTACCCCGTACCGGGAGTGCCACCTGTCAAAAAAACGCTCAATGCGTTTTGAGTCTGCGAAAAACCAGTAGAGGCGATGCTCTCATAATAGTGTATGGCCACTTAGCATCGCAGAACACTGAAAACACAATTACCGGAACTTCAAGCTTTTGTGCAATCGGAAGCGCTTTTTGATAGACGCTCTTAAAACCATCTTCAAACATAATGCATGCATAACGTTGGTCTGGCTAGAATGGGCAATCTACAATTTGATCAAATCGGATGAACTTAAAGCCACAACGCTTTAAATAACGCAGATCTGACTCGCAAGCGTCCGGCGACAAAGTAGGCGATCCACCCGAATCCATAAACGCCACGTCGCCATCTGAATCAATTCGGTGATACAAAAAAACCAACAATTTCGCATTGGCTTTCCTGAGCCAAATCGACTCAAAAGATCGCAAAAATGCGAAATCCCATAGTCGATTAAGGACCCTAGAAAACTGATGTCTGAAAGAGTGGTACATAAGGCTAAATAATATGGGGCATGACAGGTTCAATAATCACTTTGTTCGCCACCTGTTATTGGATGTTTTGCGTGAGATCTACTAGGCGAATTTGCTCATCTCGCTCGGCTTTATTATTCAAGTAATCCTCCACGCAGCCATTCACTAAAGTTTTGTTCGCTAGCAGTCGCAAGTAAGGAGAATAGACGTAGCCGGTACGTTTAAGGAATAGCTGCCCCTCGCACCATTGTTTCACCGAATCTACTTTGTGCTTTGACATAACCGCTACTACCCGAACCATCTCGTTGATTCCCGCGATGAAAGCTTTGGCGTCTAGCAATTCAAAGTTATCGTTTAAGCACACCTCTGGTCGCACGGTCGAAATAATACTACCACTGTCCATTCCAGAGTCTAGGTAGTGAATAGTAGCGCCTATCAATTCAGGTTGCTGTTGTAAGGCCATAAACAAATTACAATGAGCGCCTCGATAATACGGAGACAAAGCAGTGTTCAAATTGACTCCGCCATGCGTGATTGCTCTTAGGCAGCCTAAGATCGGTTCCCGAAGCAGCTGCGTGCCATTCACGCAAACTAAATCAGGCTGAGCGCGATCAATTCGCTCACTTTTGAGCCATTAATGTTATCGACAACGGTACTCGGTATTCGTGATTACCAACCGCTTGACCTGTAAAAATCAGGTACGTTTTTTGCCAAATTGGCTGCTGCCCGTGACTCATAAGCAGGCAGTTGCAGTCGTGCCAACAAATATTTGCGGCTGGCAAAAGGGTTCA
>CAZOIG010000337.1:0-5651 GCA_964579235.1 uncultured Gammaproteobacteria bacterium | reverse complement strand
GGGCGCATAGGCCATACGCTGAGCTGCGGGAGTGAACTCAACACCTTTCTGGTCTAGATAACCTTTGATGGTGTCGAACACCGCTTGTTGCACGATATTTTTAACTCCAAATGCTTTAGCAATCGAATCAGACGTGATGTCGTCATGCGTAGGACCAATACCGCCGGTCGTAAAAACGTAGTGGTAGCGGCCTCTTAGGGCATTTACAGCATCGACAATTTCTTCTTCAATGTCGGGAACGATGCGAGTCTCTCGTACTCTAATTCCGCGTTCTTCGAGTCGGATCGCGATGTGCGAGAGGTTCACGTCTTGAATGCTGCCAGACAATAGTTCGTTTCCAATCAATAAGACAGCCGCGCTGAGGGTGTTTTGCATAGTGTTAGCGCACCAGAACGGCGCGGTAATTTAAAGGTTAGTTCAAGCCAAAAGTTCTTCGGGCGTTTTCCGTAGTGTGCGATGCGACTACATTTTCATCAAGTTCTTTGTACTGCGCCACGGCACGCATCACATCGAGTAAAAATTCAGGGCTGTTGCGTTCTCCTCGATGCGCCATGACTGTCATGTCAGGGGCATCAGTCTCAAGCACTATGTGTTCAATCGGGATCGCTTTCACCAAGGCTTGCAGTTTGCTAGAACGAGGGAAAGTCAGCATTCCCCCAAAGCCCAAGCAAAAACCGAGCTCCATGTAATGTTCAGCGTGTTGAATGCTGCCATTGAAGGCGTGAATGATGCCACCTTTTAGATCGAACCGTTTTAAAATACTGATGCACTCGTCATGCGCTTTACGATTATGCACAATAATTGGCTTGTCTAGCTTTTGCGCTATCACCAGTTGTTTCTCAAAATAGGCAAGCTGTTTGCTTTTTTGAGCTGAATCGAGCTTCATGCTCGCATGAAAATCCAGTCCAATCTCACCGATTGCGACGCAACGTGCATCGTGTGCGGCAAGCTCTAGCTCGCTTAGATGCTGTGGCTGATGCGCCGCATTAAATACGGGGTGCATCCCCAGCGCAGTCAGAATTTGTACTTCATGCAGCAAACTCGGCATGCTTAAGGTTCGATGCCAGGTTTTCTGCTCAGTCGCTGGTACAATAATGGTCTTAACGCCGACTTGCGCGCAGGCTTTTACGACTCGATCGCGATCGTGGTCGAAGTCATTAAAGTCTAAGTGGCAATGGGTGTCGGTTAACAACATTATGTCGAGGAATAGTCTGAGGCGCACTGCGCTAAAGTTTTCCAAGGCAATGAGTATATACGAGCCGCTTCCTCATGCTGTGGTGGAGGGCAAAACAGTAATAGCAATGGTGATTCAGTTTGAGTGTAGATAGTCAGCCGCTCCCAAATCTGGAGATGGATTACGCAAAACGTTTTGGCGGAATAGCTCGAGTCTATGGGGATGCTGGGCTTAAAGCCTTACACGGTGCTCATGTGTGCGTCATTGGTATTGGCGGCGTTGGTTCGTGGCTAGCTGAAGCGCTGGCTCGCAGTGCGGTGGGCGAGCTGAGCCTAATCGATATGGATGTAGTCAGCGAATCAAATATCAATCGACAGTTAGTCGCAACGGCCGATCAAATTGGTCGTGACAAGATTGCTGTAATGCAGTCTCGGATCCAGCAAATTAATCCGCAATGCGTGGTCAACGCAGTCGATGACTTTGTCAGTCGTGACAACTTGGACCAGCTTATCAGTCAAAAATTTAGCTATGTGATCGATTGTATCGATGATTTTCGTACGAAGGCGGCCCTAATCGCGCATTGTAAAAAACGCTCGATCAAAATACTTACGGTTGGCGGTGCCGGTGGTCAGGTAGATCCTAGTAAACTCAAATTGGCGGATCTAGCCAATACCCAGCACGATGTTTTGCTAGCCAGAACACGTAAGCTGTTGCGTCAAGACTATGGGTTTCCAAAGAATGTAAAACGAAGTTTTGGGATCAAAACGGTGTACTCGCAAGAGCAAATTAACTACCCTGATGGAAGTGGAGGCTTGAGCCCACAGCGCCCAAAACCTGGCACATTAGACGGCAGCTTGAACGGTTTGAACTGCGCTGGCGGCCTAGGTTCCATTACTCATGTAACCGCGAGTTTCGCGATGTTGGCGGCATCACATGTGCTTAACTCGCTTGCGCGCGCCGAATCTTAAAAGCTGGGTAAGCCAAAGTGGTTTTGGTGGTACCTACACACAAAAATATTTCATAGCCTTAGAGCCCCGATGCACGACATTGTCCTTTCTACTTTAAACGCGCGTTACATTCATAGCGCATTTGGTTTGCGCTATCTGCAAGCTAACTTGCATGAATTGCAGCCGCGTTCGGTCTTACAAGAGTTTGTGATTGACGTAAAACCCGATGATGCGGTTGAGGCCATATTGAAGCATCAGCCCAAGATAGTTGGCTTCGGGGTGTATATCTGGAATGTCGAACAGACCGAGCGAGTGATCGCCTTGTTGCGGGCGGTAGCGCCCGAAGTTGTTATTGTGATGGGTGGCCCTGAAGTCAGCTACGAACTCGAGACACAGACTATCGTCGAGCTCGCTGACCATGTCATTACAGGTTGGGGAGAAAAGAGTTTTTACGATCTATGCAATCAACTACTTGCTTCAAACAGGGTTGCGCAGGGAGTTGACAAGGTGATTGTGGGCCAGCAGTTGGCGCTTAAGGATATGCAAATGCCTTATGAGCTTTACAACGAAGACGATGTGGCTAATCGTTTGGTTTACGTGGAGGCGTCACGTGGTTGTCCGTATAAGTGCGAGTTTTGTTTATCGGCTCTAGATAAAACGGCTTGGCCTTTCGATTTAGAACGTTTCTTGAGCGCCATGCAGAGCTTGCATGAGCGTGGCGTTCGTCATTTTAAGTTTGTCGACCGAACCTTCAATCTGAAAATTAAAACCAGCTTAAAGATTCTCGACTTCTTTTTAGAACGCATGAGTGATGATCTGTTTTTACATTTTGAGGTTATTCCTGACCATCTCCCCGATGCGCTTAAAGATAAGATTAGGCAGTTCCCAGAGGGGTGTCTGCAATTTGAGATTGGTATTCAAACATTCAATCCTGAGGTGCAAGAGCGCATCAGCCGCAAACAGAAGAATACTGCGGCGCAGGAAAACCTCCAGTGGATTCGAACTCAAAGCGAAGCGTATATTCACGCTGACCTTATTTATGGCTTGCCAGGTGAGAGCCTAGACAGCTTCGCGCAGAGTTTTGACACCCTTTACAGTCTGTCGCCACATGAGATTCAAGTTGGGATATTGAAACGCCTCAAAGGATCTCCGATTGTGCGTCACTCGGAGCCTTATGGGATGGTGTTTAATCCCAATCCGCCGTTCAATATTGTGCAAAACAATTTGTGCAGCTTCAGCGAGGTCCAAAGTATGAGTCGGTTTGCGCGTTACTGGGATCTGATCGCAAACTCAGGACGTTTTCGCGAAACGCTGCCCACCTTGCTGGCGGACGCCCCGTTTAAACGATTTATGCGTATCAGCGAAGCTCTGTATGAGTTAACGGGTCAGACGCATAAGATCGCTCTGTTAAGACTGTTCGACTTTGTTGCCGAGATCGCTCTCACTGAGTTTAAGCTTGAGGAGTCGTTGGTGTTCGGCTTGTTAGAACAAGATTTCCAGCGTTCTGGCTTAAAGTCTATTCCAAAGTTCATGCAATCAAGCCGAGGAGAGCGCCTATCGCCTGCATCGCACAAAGCACGTCAGCGTGCATCTAGACAAGCGAGACAGCTAGCAAGTTAGTTCTCGAACGCTTTTATCTGTCTTAAAAAGCGTACATTTTTGGCCTGTTAGCTACGTTTTGGCCTTAGCAACAGGCATAATGCGCGATCACAAACACATGAGTTAAATGATGATCAAAGAAAACAGTGTAGTGACGATTCACTACGAATTAAAAGATGCAGCAGGCGAGGTGCTTGATTCCTCTAAAGGCCAAGACCCATTGGTGTATTTGCACGGTGCTGGAAACATTATTGTAGGCTTAGAAGAGGCCTTAATCGGCAAGAAGATTGGCGAAGAAGTGGATGCGGTCATCGCCCCAGAGAAAGCCTATGGCTTGCCCGTAGACGCGCTAATTCAAACTGTGCCGCGCAGCGCATTTGGTGAGAGCATTGACCAAGTTTCTGTTGGCATGCGCTTTCAAGCTGAAACTGAGCAAGGGCCTGTGCCTGTTGTTGTGACAGCGATGGAAGGTGACACAGTTACGGTTGACGGTAATCACCCTCTTGCAGGTAAAGAGTTGTTTTTTAAAGTGTCTGTTTCAGATGTTCGTGAAGCATCGGCTGAAGAAATAGAGCACGGCCATGTTCACGGCCCGGGCGGACATCAACACTAAGCTCGATTTGGCTCTTTAGTGATCGAAAGTGACCGAAAGCGATCGAGGTTGGAAAAACGTCGACTCACAAATCAGAGCGAAAAAACCATGCCAGATTCAGAAGATAAACAGCAATCCGCCGCACAACAGGCAACATTGCACGAACAATTGACCGACTCAAATAAGTCGGCTTTTGGTCGGTATCAGGATCTGGCATTAGGTTCATCGAGTTTTTGGTATCTCCTAAAATATGAGCTCATTATGCTGTTCGCATCCTGGGTTCCCGGCGCGCTAGGGCTGGTATTACGCAAAGTTTTATACCCATTCATTTTGGGCTCGGTTGGTCGCGGCGTTGTCTTTGGACAGGGTGTCGCGATTCGGCATGGTCAAAAAATCGAGATTGGCGACAATGTCATCATCGATGACGGCGCGGTACTGGATGCAAAAGGCAGTGATAATCAAGGCATCCGCTTGGGCTCTAATACAATCATAAGTCGTAACGTGGTGTTGTCCTGCAAAAGTGGTGACATCACCATTGGCTCGGGGTGCACCGTTGGTATTTCTAGCCTTATTCACGCTATGCAAGGCAGCAATGTCAGCATTGGCGATGAGGTGTTGATCGGTGCGTTCAGTTACTTTATTGGTAGCGGACCCTATGGCACTGAGCAGCTCGACGTTGCCTTCAAGAAGCAAGGAATGCGGCCACAGGGCGGAATTCATATCGGCAGCAATGTTTGGTTTGGTTCTCACGTTCAAGTGCTTGATGGCGTCACTATCGGTGATGATTCGATTATCGGAGCCAGCACAGTCGTCAACAAAAACGTCAGCCAATATGACGTCGTTGCAGGCGTACCAATGAAAAAATTGAAGTCTAGAAAGTCTTAGCCAGTCCCAAGTACCGCATTGCCAGACTGCGCATTACTAGTTAGCAACAAACTAGCCCTAACCACACGCATTCGCGACAGCCTGAATCTATACTAAGGGCATCTTAAACCCAGATTTCGATTCCGCTATCACAACGCCATTGTTTAAACATTTGCTCCGCTTGGCCTTATCGATCGCCGTTTCCTTGGCGATCCTCGCGTTGATACTGCAGTTAGTCACCACCGGCTTGGGCGAAGAGCAACGCCCCAGCGTTTGGTCGGCCTTAGCCGCCACCACCAAGTGGGTGCTGTTTGCCTACCTTGGCTTGTATTTTGTGCAGCTGTATTTCAGAGCCTCACGCTACCGTTTACTGCTGAGTATTTCGGGTCAGCAAAATCTTCCGAGCATGGGCCAAATGGCCATGGTCACAGGCGTGCGTAATATGTTTGTGGATATGTTACCCGCGCGGGTCGGT
>CAZOIG010000336.1:0-5228 GCA_964579235.1 uncultured Gammaproteobacteria bacterium | reverse complement strand
GCGAACCAGCGACTTTAATATTGGAATTCTAACGCCAGCAGGTGATCGACCATGAACATGAACCAAACTTTTAAAGCAAATCAGAAATTGAAGCAGATCGTTATCGCCTCTATTGGCCTTAGTTTGTTAGCGTCCACTAGTATGGCTAATGCCGGTGCAATGCTGATCGATAACGTTAAAGTGGTGAATGGCACTGAAGAATCCTCCTACGAGGTCGCGGACGTGTTGATTGATGCAGGCAAAATAGTCAGCGTGCGTGAAACCATCGAGGTGTCTGAAGGCGTTACAGTGGTAGATGGCGAGGGCAAAGTGCTCACCGCAGGCTTCTTTAACTCCGATACTCAACTTGGCACGCTTGAAATCAGCGCGGTGCGCGACACGCGCGATGATGGGTCTAATGATCCTCGTTTCACCTCAAGCTTTAATCCGATCGACGCTTACAATCCTCGCTCAGTTGCTATCCCGTACAACCGCATGCACGGCTTAACGCACAGTTTAGTGATTCCATCGAATCGCGCGAGCATGATTGCGGGAACCACGTCGATCATCAACTTATCGCAATCAGACAGCTCAATCGAAGTGCGCAATGCGGGCGTTGCGGTGACTCTGGGAACCTATGGCGCTTATCTAAACGGTAAGTCGCGTGCGGTGGCGCTGGCCGTATTACGAGAAGCCTTAGAAGATGCGCGCGACTACGCCGCGAATAAAGATGCTTACAACCGCGGCGCACGACGTGATCACGCGTTGTCACGCAACGATCTAGCTGCTTTGGTGCCCGTAGTACAACGCAGAGTGCCGCTTATCGTTTACGTAGAGCAAGCCGCCGAAATAAAGCGCGTGCTGGATTTCGCTAAAAGCGAGCGGGTTTCGTTGATTCTGATTGGCGCAAGCGAAGCGTGGATGGTCGCGCAGGAGATCGCCGATGCCGGAGTGCCTGTGATTATCGATCCAATTCGTAACCTACCGACCGGCTACGAAGCTTTGGGTTCGCGGCTAGACAACGCCAAGCTCTTAGATGCCGCGGGCGTTCGTTTGCTGTTTTATGGCATGGGCTCTAAAGAAACCCATAATTCGCACCTAGTTCGACAGTCGGCGGGTAATGCGGTAGCAAATGGGCTCCCGTACCACGCCGCCATTGCGGCGCTAACCTCAAACCCGGCTGCAGTATTTGGTTTGGATGGTTATGGACAAGTTAAAGCTGGTTCATTGGCGAGCCTGGTTCTTTGGGACGGTGATCCTTTAGAGACCTCTACGGCGGTTGAGATGGTGTTGATCAAGGGTGAAAATTTTGCGCTTGAGTCGCGCGCCACTCGTCTACGCGATCGTTACTTTGAGTATTTGAAGTCCAAGCAGCCTGAGTAACCTCAATACGTTGTTGTTGAATACGTTGTTGTTACGTTAAAGCGTTATTCAAAATGCGGCTGAGCGTTGCTGCGCTCAGCCGTGCCTGTAAAACAAAAAGAATAAAACGGAATAGCCTATGAAGATTGTAAAAATATTGTTGGTACTGCTCATCACCGCCGCAGTTGCCGCGTCCCTTTGGTACTACCGACCTTGGTCGCCATACTCTCCAGCGAATTTTGCAGCTTTGCAGAAACCTGAGAACCTCACTTATAGTTTTACCAACATGGCGGAGATCATTCCGTCGCGCGAACTGTTTAAGAGTTCTACAGCATCCGCGATACCCGTTGCTGGTCAGGCCGATTTACTCTCACTTGAGTACAGTTTCAATGGTGAGGATAAGACGCTTGCAACTTTCATCGAAGAGTCAGAGACCTTGGGCCTGATGGTGATTAAGGATGGCCAGATAATGTTTGAAGACTATTTTCAAACGGCAGACGAAAACACTTTGTTTACCTCTTGGTCGGTGGCTAAGAGTTTCGTTGCCACCGTGATAGCCATGGCGGTAAAAGACGGTTTGATCGAATCTTGGGACGACCCTGCTGAGAAATACGCCCCACAGTACAAAGGCAGTGCTTTTGGCTCTAGCTCGATTAAGTCGTTGATGGTGATGGCTAATGGGGTCAAGTTCGATGAAGATTATGCCTCTGAAACGTCAGACATTAATCCGTTCTTTTTTAACTCATTCATTATGGGCAAGGATCCAGACAGTCTACTGCAGGATTTCCCTCGGTCACGTCCAGAGTTCAATGACTTTCAATACATTTCTCCAAACAGCCACGTGCTTTCGGCTGTGCTGCGAGGCATTTATCAAAAACCGCTTGTAGACATTATTCAAGAGCAAGTTTGGGAGCCTCTAGGAATGGCGAGCAACGCGAATTGGTTGCATCATAAAGACGGAGCACAAGGCCAAGCGCTCGGTTATTGTTGCTTGAACGCGACCTTAGAGGACTATGCGCGCTTTGGTTTGTTTCATTTGAATGCGCAAAATGGTCAAGGTTTGGGGGTCGAAGAGCTGCCCGCCGATTGGATATCAAAGCTCCCTGAACCAGCAACAGAGGTACATGATCGCGGTGGCGAAAACTATTCTGGCCGTGGCTATAGCTGGCATTTCTGGTTGCCGCCGAGCAGAGAAGGCGTGTTTTTTGCGGCTGGTGTCTATGGACAATTCATTTGGATTGACCCAGCTCAAAATTTGGTGATAGCGCGAAATTCGTCAGACCCGAATTGGACGCCTCGTTTTGCTGAGTCTGAGGCGACTCTGATTGCGATATCGGATTACTTCTCCGAATAACAGCGCCGCGGCGAGACAGAGCATTAAAAAAGGGGCCAAACGGCCCCTTTTTTAATGCCGACACAGAGGCGGACTTATTGAGTTTTAAGCCAATCAGTCACAATTCGCTCCAAGATCGAGAGTGGCACTGCACCATTCTCTAAAATCTTGTCGTGGAAAGCGCGCACATCAAAGTCGTCGCCTAGTTGCTTCTCAGCCATGGCGCGAAGTTCTCTGATTTTCAATTCGCCGGTCTTATAAGCAAGAGCCTGAGCAGGCCACGTAATGTAACGATCAATTTCTGACGTGATGTTATTCATCGAAAGCCCAGAATTAGCCGCCATGTAATCGATGGCTTGCTGACGAGTCCAGCCCTTAGAATGAATACCGGTATCAACCACTAAACGGCATGCTCGCCACATTTCATAAGAAAGACGGCCAAAGTTTGTATACGGTGTTTGGTAGAAACCCACTTCTAAGCCTAGTCGCTCGGCGTATAAACCCCAGCCTTCGACAAATACTGTTTGGCCACCAAATTTACGGAACATGGGTAAATCGAGTTCCTGCATTAAGGCGATTTGAAGGTGGTGGCCGGGTACCGCTTCGTGCAGTGACAAGGCTTCAAGTTGATACAACGGCCGCGTGTGCAACAAGGAGGTGTTCACCCAGTGAAAGCCGGCACGTGTGCCATCACCAGCCGGTTGGCTGTAATAGGCAGTGGTGGTTTTTTCGGCGATGTCCTTTGGAATCTCGCGGATACCGTAGGGCATGCGGGGTAATAAACCGAACAATTTGGGCAATTCACCGTCGATTTTCTTCGAGATAACGGCCACTGCGTCTAAGCGTTCTTGTGGTGTTTTTGGGTAGAAGTCCTCGTTCGTCGCTAAGTACTCGAGCCATTCTTCAAAACTGCCATCAAACTCAGCTTCTGCAATGACATCCATCATTTCAGCCTTGATGCGAGCAACTTCTCGCAGACCGGTATTGTGGATATCATCAGCCGTTTGATCGGTAGTGGTGAAGTACTTAACTCTATAGTCGTAGTACGCCTTGCCGCCCGGCATAGAGTCTGTGCCAACTTCTTGACGGCACGCTGGTTGATATTCCTGCATGTAGAAGTCTAGGAAGTCTGAAAACGCTGGCAATATTTGATTACTAACGATTCCCAAGGCCTCGTTCTTCATGCGCTTAAATGCTGCATCGGAGATGACCGTTGGTTGCTCATCAAATGGACTCATGAACGTGCTGCTCTTGGGGTCGTCAACCAAATGCGTCTTAATTGACTCTTCAAAACCTTGCATTGGCGCGCAAGGCTGCACCCAGCCTGCTTCGAGGCCCGTGCGCAAACGTTCTGTTGATTTGCTCATGTAATCAGCCATTTTCCCCATACGGGCAACATAGCTTTGATAGTTTGCCTCGGTGAAGAATGGCAAGCGATTCACCAAGCTGGTCAGATCAAGATGTGGTCCGCCGCGATTGGTCATGGTCATGTATTTGCCGCCATGACGAGCGTCTTCCAAAGCGTTTTCGAGATCAAGCTTCAGGAGGTCTAGGTTTAGTTTGTTCGCTTTGCTTAGCTCATTTCGGTCAATAGCATTGAGCTCGTTAAGAAAAGCCGCCGACTGCGCGGTTCGCGCTTCAAAGGCTTCCAGCGATGGGTCGCTGAGGTCATTGTCATAGTCTCTAACGCCAAGGCTGCTGGCAAATGTTGGATAGGCCGCCAGCGTTGCCTGCCAATGGCGATCCATTAGATCCTCAAAGTCTGCGTCGCTAGCCAGTGTTGTGGCCGGAATAGCCAGAGCTAGTGCGAGCGAGGCAGCCAAGCCAATGGCGCGTCCTCGAACGATTGTTTTAGTCATACTTTTATCGCGTGATTGATTCCACATAAACATAAGTCATCCAATAGTGATGGCGTCATGATAAGGTAAATGCAGTACACTGCCCAGAGGTCTTTAGGGTCTGGCCTTGGTCGACTGTATTTTTAATTGCTTTGATGAGAACAAGAATGCGCAAATTTCTATCTCGAATAGGGCCGGGGCCCACCATTGCCGCGGCGTTTATTGGGCCAGGTACGGTCACGGTTTGTAGTTTGGCTGGTGCGCAGTACGGTACGGCTTTGCTCTGGGCATTGCTGTTTTCAGTGATCGCAACAGCGGTTTTACAAGAAACCGCTGCGCGACTTGGCTTGGTAACGCAAGCAGGACTCGCCATCAACATAAAGCGCAGCATCAACCATCCCGTCTTGCGATGGTTTTTTATGGCGCTAGTGGTTATGGCGATTGTAGTGGGCTCTATCGCGTATGAGTCGGGCAATATTCGCGGTGGGTCGCTGGGTGTAGTCACCCTATTAGAACGATATTTTGTTGCTCACTTTGAAGAAGCGCCAATCTCAATTAGCCTAATCGCGATTTTGCTAATTACCGTTCTCGCCGGTAGTTTGCTGATGTATGGGCGTTACGAAGTAATGCAACGCGCGTTACTCGCTCTGGTGGTGGTGATGAGTGTCACCTTTGTGGGTACGGCCATGTTAGTCGTTGAGTCTTGGGCGGATGTT
>CAZOIG010000335.1:0-6883 GCA_964579235.1 uncultured Gammaproteobacteria bacterium | reverse complement strand
TGAGGCGGCGCGCCAAGAAATGGACCTATTCATTTTCGGGATTCCCGGCGTATCGCGTAGCAAAAACGCCGACCAACAGCCTCAGTCTGCGCATGATCAATTCGCCTATATCGCAAATTATTGCCAACGAGGCCTAGCTACTTTAACAGGTTCTTTCGGGTACATTTACGATTGCGAATACGGCGACTTCTCGTATCGAGACATCGTGCAACGACAACGCATTCTTTTGTCAGTGCTGCCAAGTTTACAAAACACTCAAGAAGAAATGTCGATGCTCGGAAAGATTGACCTATTTGGTAAAAAGCAGGCTTTACCTGAGGGCTTGGCGACTCGATTGGAGGGCAGCGGTCAAAGCCTAAAGCCCGCAAAAACTGATCCCGACTGCGTACCGTCACTCAATATAATGGATGAGTATAAATATATTTCTGTGCCAGGGATGAGCGTGGCTGCAACGCAAGGGCGCAGTTTAGGGTGGGCTTCGATTGTTGGAGTTCAGTCCTATGCAGGCCTCTCGGTGGACGGCGAGGCAGAAGCTGATGAATGGCTCGAAAACACCTCAACCAAGTTTATTGGGTCGACACAGGGCGACTCAACTTTCGAAAAAATGAATGCGATCGTCGGCACGGAATATGTCTCACGAACTGAAAATGTGTCTTCAAAGCAATCGTGGTTAGCCTCGGGGTCGAGTGATCCCGCTATTAGGTATGAAAGGCAGAGTATTCTGGATATCCGTGATTTACGTGCTCAAACAGAGGGCGAATTTACAGTCTTGGTAAGTGATCGTGAAATAAGAATGCGCGCCATGTTTGTGGACCCTGACGCGCTGACTCGGAAAAAACCAGAAGTCCTGATGAACAGCTTTGTTGATCTAACCCCGCCGACTCAAGAACAGCTCAAGCAAGCCACGTTCTTTGCAAGGCTAATACAGAAAAATTTTGACAAGACTTTTAGTGAGCATTCTCAAGTCTTACTATCTTACGTTGATCGATTAAAGACAATGCGTGATGCGGATCGAAGACTGTGGTAAAACAGAGAACATAATTAGATAAACAAGATCCCATCGGAGATATACGTGAACAAAGTTATTATCATTTTTATGTCGGCCTTACTCAGTTTAGGCAGCGCAAATTATGCTTCGGCCGAAACCACGGCTGCGGTTAAGCAAGATTACGACGATTACCTTGAGTCGCTGTTTAAACACTTTCATGCAAACCCAGAATTGAGTTTGGTTGAGAACGAAACCGCCAAGCGCATGGCAGAAGAGTTGAGTGCGGCTGGTTTTGAGGTTACTACCGAGGTCGGCGGTCTTGGTGTGGTAGCGATGCTAAAGAACGGAGATGGTCCATTGGTGAGTATGCGCGCTGATATGGATGGTCTACCCGTCGAAGAAAAGTCAGGTTTAGACTACGCCAGCAAAGCGACTCAGATCAGCCCAATTACTGGCAAAGAAGTGCCTGTTATGCACGCTTGCGGTCATGACGTCCACATTACGAGCATGGTTGGCACCGCTCGTCAGATGCAGGCGCGTAAAGATGAGTGGTCTGGAACCTTGATGTTTATTGTTCAACCGGCCGAGGAGCGCGTTCTTGGCGCGCGCGCGATGATGGAGGATGGTTTATACGAGCGTTTCGGTACGCCTGATTACGGTTTAGCTTTTCATGTCAAAGCCGAAGGCGCAGCGGGCACCATCAATGTGGTTGAGAGTCCTTTCGCAGGTGCGGATACTGTCGATATCATTATCCATGGCGTTGGCGCACACGGTGCTTCGCCTCACACAGGTAAAGATCCTATTGTTTTAGGCTCCCAAATTGTGTTGGCTCTGCAAACACTGGTCGCTCGCGAGCTGTCACCGCGGCAACCAGGCGTAGTCACGGTGGGGTCTTTCCACTCGGGTACTAAGCACAATATTATTTCTGATCGCGCGGTGCTTCAGTTAACAGTTCGAAATACCAACTTAGAAACTCGCAAACTTTTGCTTGATGGAATTAAACGTATCGCCGAAAACATGGGGCGAGTCGCTGGTTTGCCAGAGGACAAACTTCCAGAGGTGATCGTTTCAAATGAAAGCGTTCCGCCAACAATTAACAACGCAGAGCTCGTGGCCGATTTAAAAACGGCTTGGATCGATTCATTGGGCGCGGAGCGTGTTACCTCGATCCAGTTCCCCGGTATGGGCGCAGAAGACTATCCGTTTTTTACGGCTGACCCGTATATTCCAAGTGTTTATTTTCGCGTTGGCGGCCGTTATTTAGAAGATATTGAAGCGGCTAAAAATGGCGGTGAGCCTATCGCAGGGCATCATAGTCCTCTTTTTCGCGTCGAGGCGGAGCCTGCCGTAACGACTGGAATTGACGCAACGGTCGCTGCCCTGATGCATCTAATGCCAGCTCAGTAGTTCCTAAAACTGGTCATTTGTTTTTGTGGTCGAACGCCTCTTTCGTTTCGAGAGAGGCGTTTTTTTATGGATTACGCGTCTAAATAGCGTATTTTTCTAACGCTAGTGGTGATTATTGGACTTTGGTCAGGTGTCAAGTTGGTGCGCTTGGGTTAGTCTGCTTAGTGCAAGGCGTTCCTTGCGAGCCTTGATTTGCTTACACTTTGTACGCACACACCGACCACAATGCGCTTTCTAAAACGACATTATTTTTGGTTTGGAGTGACAGCGGTGGCGCTGTCCGCAGCCGTCCTATGGCTGCTTGAAAATCAATCGCACAAGTCTGATCTGCACGCCATTGGTTTCGTACAGTCTCGATCTCTCCACTTTTCAGAGTTGCTTGCGCAGCAGTCTGAGCTATCACCCGCGCTGGCAGGGCAGCTTGTCAGACACATTGAAAAGGTTCGAGACGGTTATGTGCTGGATGTAGATGGGGCTCCGCAGAGTACTTTGGTCGCCATCACAGACCCCGAGCTGCAGGCTGTGATTGATCGCTGCGCGACGGCTATTGCACGAGCTGACGAACGATCAGGCTTCAATGAGCTCAAACGTCACTACGCTGAGTTTCTCAAGGTCAGTAATGCCTATTTCGCTCAGCAAGTGGTTTTAATTGAGCGAGCCAAGGCGCATGCGATTGGCCTCGCCGTGTTGGGGTTACTGGGTTTGTGCCTTACGATTTGCTGGCGTCTGATGAGAGCTGAAAAAGCTGCTGACTCTGCGGCACAAAAGACCAATGCCTTAATCAGCTCAATGATCGACGCCGCCATAGTCTTGGATAAAGACGGTACGGTTGTGGCTCAAAATGCTCAGGTCACGCATCGAAACTTTTTGCCGGGCCTGTGTATTGGTAGCCACTTTTTGAAATTTCTGATGCCACTGGTTTCTCAAGCAGAGTTGCAGCATCTTAAGGAGATATTGCTCGCTCTGAATGAGAGTCCAATCGGCATAGACCCCGACTCACGGGCTCGCGAAACTGAGGTTGAGATAAACGCTCGTTCAGCTAAAAAGCCGACTCAGCACCTCGGCTTAAAGCTTAGTCAGTGTCAGTGGTTTAAAGATGCGAGTTTGCGTGAGGCGACCCATATCTTGGTGGTGATCAGTGACGTGAGTGAAGAGAAAGAAACTCAAAAAACCTTAGAGGCGACGATGCGAATGCAAAAGACTCGGCCTCAACAACTTGTTAAGGCGTTTCACGCTGTGCCAAGTGAAGTGCGCCGCTTTTTAGCGCGCTCGAAAATGGTTGAATACGATATTCGCAACACCCTTGACTCACTCGAAGACGGTGCCGCTCATAAGGGCAACCCCTTGTCGTTGATCGACCGGCTTATTCGCACAGCATTGGAAGACGCCAAAGCAATTAAGCTGGAACTGTTTGAAGAAGCGTGGACTGCGATGTCCCTAATCAATGACAAGGCTCGCGAGAAAGGCACCTTAGATGCTCGATCTTGCATGCGGCTCCAAGCCAAGTTGGACGATATTCAAATGCTTCGCAAGCTTGTATCAGCCATGATCCCGATGATGACTGCCGCAGTCACGTATAAGGAGCAGCATGGAGAGGACGCAGTGCCAATGGATCTAACGGCGATTGAACAGATGAGCCACGAATTGGGTGGTGCGTACTCTTCGTTTAGCGAGACATTCTCAAGCGGCAACACTGACCAACCATCGCAGTCGATTAGCGAGCAACAAAAAGCAGCGGTAAGTGGGCATCAAGTTAGCGCTGAAAAAAGCGACAAAGAGTACCCTCAAGCAAGTTTGATAGAAGGATTTACAGCCTTTGCTAATAGCGTTGCAGCTCGAGAGGGTAAACGCGTCGAGATCAACTTCGTCGGTATGGATACCGTTAAAACTGACCATCCCCACTTTGAATTACTTGCCTTGGCTGGTAAGGAACTCATTCGTAACTCGATCGAGCACGGTTTGGAAATAGAGCTAGATCGCATGCTCAAACACAAAAAGCGTATTGGCCGTATCGATGTGGAAATCTCAGAGGTCGACTACAAACTTTGTTTAACAGTGCGTGACGATGGTCGAGGACTGGACTTTGTCGGTATTAAAAAAAGCGCAAGCGCGCTTGGCTTGCTTGATCATGCGAAGGACTATTCAGATAAACACGCATTGCTCGCTTGTATATTTAAAGAAGGATTTTCTGCCCATCCAAAAGAGGAAGACAAAATTTTTCATGGGAAAGGCCTGAGTCGCCTCCGCTCAGCCGTTAGAGCAGTGGGTGGCAAAGTTTCGGTTAGCACCGACGATGGGCGTTTTTGCCAATTGAAAATCAAGCTTCCAAGCGCCTGATCATTCCAATATCATGAGCGCACGATTCTTCGAGCACTTTTGATCTCTCAAGTCGATTTTGCTCCTTCCTCACACTAGTATCGATAACGAGCAGAGACTATTTTTCGCAGAAGCATGAAATCAAAAGAAAACTATGACGTCATAGTAGTAGGTGGTGGCCACAATGGTTTGGTGTGTGCTTACTATTTGGCAAAAAAGGGTTTAAATACCCTCGTCTTGGAGCGCAGCGACAAAGTCGGTGGTGCAGCGATCACAGAAGAATTCCACCCGGGATTTCGTAACTCCGTTGCCTCGTACACGGTGTCTCTGCTGCAGCCAAAAGTGATTGAAGATATGGGTCTCTACAGCCATGGGCTGGAAGTGGTGTTGCGAAAGGTTGATAACTTTATCCCCACGCAAACTGGCTATTTGATGGCGGGTGGGAACGGATTAACTCTAAGTGAGATCGCTCGGCATTCAAAACGTGATGCCGAGCGATATCCTGAGTATCAGGCGGCACTGGATAAGGTCGTAGATTGCTTGCGTGAATTTTTGTTGGTGGCTCCGCCCAATGCAGGGGGAGGGCTTCAAGATGTTCTGACCCTGCTGAAATCAGCAAAGATTGCCAGCAAACTCAGTTTGCAAACGCAACGCGATTTGCTGGCGTTTTTCACCAAATCTGGCGGTGAAATTCTAGATTACTATTTTGAGAATGACCACGTAAAAGCCCTGTTTGGTTTTGATGCCGTGGTCGGGAATTTTGCTTCCCCGTATGAGCCTGGTTCAGCCTATGTTCTTCTGCATCACGTTTTTGGTGAGGCGGCTGGTGTGCGCGAAGCATGGGGTCACGCCATTGGCGGTATGGGAGCAATCACCCAGGCCATGCAAAAAGCCTGCGAGGAAGTAGGCGTAGAGATAAGAACACAATGCTCGGTTGAAAAAATTGAAATCGAAAATGGTGTTGCCAAAGGCGTGCAAACTAGCGAGTCTCTAATTCAAGCGGGTACAGTCGTGTCTTCTGTTCACCCAAAAATACTGTTTGAAAAACTCGTTGAATCTGAGCATTTAGAGGCGGATTTTCAAGCGCGTATGGCGCAATATAAGTCGCACTCTGCAACCTTTCGAATGAACGTTGCCTTGAGCGAGTTACCGCGGTTTAAAAATGCACCCACTGAAGCTCCGTACGATGTGGACTATCTTACGTCGGGAGTTATTCTCGCGCCAAACCTTGAATACATGCATAAGGCTTGGGAGTCGGCCAATGCCAACGGCTGGTCTGATGAGCCTATTGTAGAAATGTTGATTCCCTCAACTCTGGATTCAAGCCTAGCGCCTGCAGGGCAGCATGTGGCGAGTTTGTTTTGTCAGCAGTTTAAATTCGAATTACCTGATGGCCGTTCGTGGGAAGCGGAACGAGAGCGAGCTGCAGATCATATTATCGACCTTGTTGATACGCATGCGCCGGGTTTCAAAGCGTCCGTACTGGGCCGGCAACTTTTGAGTCCGTTGGATCTAGAGCAAAAACTTGGTTTAATCGGTGGTGATATTTTTCATGGCTGCATGAGCCTGGATCAACTCTTTTCGGCGCGACCGGTACTCGGCAATGGTGCTTATCGGGCGCCGATAAAGAGTCTGTACATGTGCGGTAGTGGTACCCACCCGGGCGGAGGGGTTACCGGCGCACCGGGTCACAATGCGGCGCAGCAAATAATTAGAGACAGACGTTGGCGTTGGTTAAGCTAGTGCATGCGGGCCTTCAATGCACAAACGGGGTCATTAAGCCAAACGTTATTTACCCTCTTGAACCTCTGCTTGACTCGGCTCGCTGTGACTCCGCCAAATGGCAAGCCCAAGGTAAGCAAATAGTATTCCGATTACAGGATTAATCAGGTTTAGGAACGACCAAGCAAAATAGTCGAGCGTGCTTACTCCGAGCGTCGCGGCGAAAAACACGCCGGTCGTGGTCCAAGGTATTAAGCCAGTAATGAGAGTTCCGCCTTCTTCTAATGAGCGCGAGAGTACCGAACGGTCTACCTTGAGATTGTCGTATTTTTGTCGGAACATCTGTCCCGTTAATATCATTGAGATATAGCTTTCGCCCAGGGTGAGATTGCTAAGAGTCGACATTAAAATGGTCGATGTAACCAATCCCGACGCACGCTTTATTTGCTT
>CAZOIG010000334.1:0-1906 GCA_964579235.1 uncultured Gammaproteobacteria bacterium | reverse complement strand
TGGAGCAAAAACATGCACGGTTCGAAGTAAGCCGTGAATTCTAAAACGAACCCTAAGTGCATCATCATGTGGCTCGAAATGAATGTCGGAGGCATGCGCCGCCACGGCCCTCTGCAAGAGTTTGTGTACGTCTCTCACCAGCTGTGAATCTGAATCAACAGCGAAATCATGGTTTGCCGACTGGCTGATACTGTCTTTGGTGAACGCTGCGCGTTCGTCACTCGTTAGCTGGTTTTGAAGAACTTGGGGCTGTGGATACAAGCGCCCGAGAGCATCCAACAAATGACCTCGTTGCATGACCAAGACCTCAACCTCACAACCCAACTTGGCGCGCAACACTTGCACCACAAATCGAGCGCTCGGGTCGGTAACAGCTATACGCAGCACATTGTCGTTTAGCGCGATGGGTAAAACCTCATGGTCGTGCAAAAAAACTGCCAAGCCCTCAGCGCTTGGCACAAGCAGTTTAGGTGCTTGCTCTGGTGCCAAGACTTCTAATTCGAAAAGCGCGCTAGCAACACTTGCGCAGTCAGCCTCAGAAACCCATCCCTGCTGAATAAGCTCGCGCAGAGGGGCATGCACTCCGCCCGACAGGGTCTTCGCTTGGGATTCAGATATAAGCCCGCGATTAAGGAACTCCTCAATCACTTGGGCTGGGGTTACGTCTTTAAAACCAAGCTGCATTTGTTTGTCTCGTATGCTCGTATTGCTAGGGCTAGAATAGTCACGCGGTTTGAACAAGTTTGACCATTCAACACACCGACCTTGCCCTGAGTATACCCTCTCTTTAGCCACCTTAAGCCGTTCAACTCGGCAAGATGTTCACCCGAGGTGAGCTGGAGTTTTCGTCCAGTCTCTAATTATATGGGCGAAACGCTGACACTCGAGAGTCAAAGCGATAAGATATGGGCTGATAACAATAAGACCCTAGACTAAAAGAGGCCCTTATGAACACTGCACTCGCTTTTCGAGCGTTTGGTCCCACAACAGCGACTAAATTCCTTCTAAATGTTGGCTTAATCAGCCTTTTGAGCGCCTGTGTGCACTCGCAGGACAAGTGGGCTGGCTCAGCTGAACAGCCAATAGCGCAAAAATCAGCAAGCATCGCAGACGGCTCTACCTCAGCGCAGGCGCATAACAACGCTTTAGACCAAATTGGCGTTGAGCGCGCGACCGCAACGGTTTACCCTGGCCAATCAATAAGAGCGGCCAGCGCACGCGCAAACCAAGTGAATACAGGCTCGCCGAACCAAACCCCTCAGTATCAGCCACAAGGCGGTAATATTGCTCTTAACTTCTCAGACCTTCCCGTTAGAGAAGCAGTACGACTAATTGTTGGCGATCAACTCGGACAATCTTTTGTAGTTGAGGACAATGTTCAAGGCACCGTTAGCCTGAGCGACAACGGTGGTCTGGCCACTCAAGACCTAATCCCAACTCTGCGAGTACTGCTCGCTAGCGTCGGCGCCGAAATGGAACAAACCAACGCTGGGTATAGAGTATTTAAGTCGACTGGCTCGCAACCCCAATTGAGTTCGCAGCAACTCGAGATCATTCCACTGCGACACATCGAAGCCAGCGAATTCGCAAAATTGGTGGTGGACTATGGCGTTAATGCTACGGCGTTTTCAAATGGCAACCTATTAGCCGTGAACGGCCCAAGCGACCGCGTGGCACAGGTTCGCGAGTTAGCTCGAAGCTTTGATATCAACTGGCTGAAGGGTCGTTCTGTAGGGTTGTTTCCAGTAGAAAACACCAGCGCGTCGACGTTAACTCAAGAACTACTGGACGTGTTGGGTCGCGAACTTGGCGAACAAAGCGCTCAGGCCTTGCGAATAGTGCCGGTAGTACGAACCAACTCTGTAATGGTCATTGCAAACCATATCAGCGCGGTCAACACCGTTAA